>JAYTNY010000341.1:0-14089 GCA_043748055.1 Roseobacter sp. | reverse complement strand
GTTGGAAGGTTCCGATTCCAACCTTCCAACCTTCCAACCTTCAAACGCGCTACACATCGTCGCTTACGATTTCGGCATCAAGCGCAACATTTTGAAGCTGCTGGCGGCGCGCGGCTGCCATGTAACGGTGGTGCCCGCAACCACGACAGCTACTGACGTTCTAGCGCTAAAGCCAGATGGCGTGTTCTTGTCCAATGGCCCCGGCGACCCGGCGGCTTGCGGTTATGCCATAGACAACACAAAAGCCTTGCTGGGCAAGATGCCTATTTTTGGCATCTGCCTGGGCCACCAAATTTTGGGGCTGGCCCTGGGTGGGCAAACCCGCAAGATGAAGTTTGGGCATCGCGGTGGCAACCAGCCAGTGCAATTTAGAGACAACGCCGCCATTGAAATCAGCAGCCACAACCACGGCTTTGAGGTGGAGGCCAAAGGCCTGCCTGCCAACGTGGAGGTGACGCATGTGAACCTGAACGATGGCGTGGTGGAGGGGCTGCGCGCGAAGGCCCTAAACGCCTTTAGTGTGCAATACCACCCCGAAGCATCCCCCGGCCCGCACGATGCTAACTACCTGTTCGACCAGTTTATTCTAAGTATGAATGGGTAGACACAAGCTACCCAAATCGCTAGAATCGCTGTAATCCTCATCCTCGCCAAGAAATCATCACTCCCCATTTTGGCCGAATAAGATTGCATTTTCTCGCATCAATGTCTTTTATTGCGACTCACACAGATGCAATCCGTGTTTTCAGTTCGTTTTTGTAAAACCCAAGTAGAAGGAGAACAAACTATGGCTCTGACGGCTAAAGAAAACGTCCACAAGCCGCCGATCGCACCGCAAGCACAAACGGAAACACCGACTCCACCACTTCCTTCACCAACCTCAACCGCTACAGCAACGCTCACCCCAACGCCCACTGGCACCTCGACACCTACGCCAACGCCTACGGCGACCTCGACGGCTACATCAACGGCGATTCCGACGGCAACGGCGACCTCTACACCCACACCCACAGGCACAACGCCACCTACTGCGACGACAACCGCCACGCCCACACAAACAGCAACGCCTACGGCCACGGCAACCCCTGTCGGATTGCCCTCTGCGCCGCCTCTCTCGGTTATTGCGTTTAACCGGTTGGCTTTTGGCCCGCGCCCTGGCGATCTTGATGCGTTTAATGCCCTGCCCGGCGCAACCGAGCTTGAGAAGTTCACAGCTTGGGTGGATCAGCAACTAAACCCCGGCCCAGATAACCTAGACAGCGATTATTGGAAACGGCGCACCGAGCAGCACAATCTGTATACGTTGAGCAAGAGCTTGACGCAGTTGTGGGCCGACCACTACAAAAACGCCAACAACGCCAACCCACGCTGGCGGCCCACCAAAGACGTGGTGATTGACACGCTGCTGCGCGCCATTTACAGCAAGTGGCAACTGCGCGAGGTGCTGGCCGATTTCTGGCACAACCACTTCAACATCTACGCCTACGAGGGCTATCAGGAGGCATTGTGGGTGGATTGGAACACCAACGTCATCCGCAAGAATATTCTTGGGAACTTTCGCACCTTCATCGAAGATGTGACGAAACACCCGGCCATGTTGTATTACCTCGACAACTTCATCAACACAAAGGGCGGCCCAAACGAGAACTGGGCGCGCGAATTGTTGGAGTTGCACGCGCTGGGAGCCGAGAATTACTTTGGCCCGGTGCAGCGCAGCCAGGTGCCTGTTCTGCCCAATGACACAAGAGCCGCTGGCTACTGCGATTACGATGTGTATTCGGCTGCGGCGTTGTGTTTCACCGGTTGGGGAGTGAATGACCACTACCAAACTGGTACAGGGGCCTTTGAGTACACCGATACCGATCACGACAACCTGAGCGAGAAGAATTTCCTCAATGTTCGCCTCGCACCCAATCAAGCACCGCAGGACGATGGTTTGAATGTGTTGGATGTGTTGGCTGGCCGCCCCCAGGCGCGCGTGCGCACCGATGGCCCAATAGAAAATCAGCGACCGGTCATAGGCCCGCACCCAGGCTCAGCCAAATACATTTGCCGCAAGCTGGCCCGCCGGTTGATCTCGGACAATCCACCGCAAGCGCTTGTTGAGGCCGCAGCCCAAGTCTTCCTGGCCGAGTATCAATCTGCTGACCAGTTGAAGAAGGTGGTGCGGTTTATTCTGTTGTGGTCGCCCACGCCGGGTGGCCTGCCGCTGTTTGCCACTGCCTGGGCCGAGAAAATTAAACGCCCGTTTGAGGTTGCGATGGCGATGTGCCGCGCCGTGCAGGCCGATATGCGCTTCCAGACCTACACAGGCGCATCCAGCAATAATGGCACGCCGGTGCCTGCGCACTGGGACGACGAGGACGAATTCTTCTATTACTACGAGCCGATGGGCCAAGCCATCTTCGAGTGGCATCCACCCAACGGATTTCCTGATCGCAAAGAAGCCTGGAAGAGCACTACATCGATGTTGGTGCGCTGGAAGTTTGCGTATTGGCTGGCAAACGCTGGCACCGACGCCAACAACGACCATGTGAGTGTGGATTACGTGGGGCAAAACAGCGGCAACACCGCTATCGATATTGCCGATTATTGGATCAAACGGATTCTGGGGCGGCCTTTGCGCGATGTGGACCGGAATGAGATTGTGCGCTTCATGCAAGGCACATACGGGCCAAGCTCGGTGTTGCCTGCCAAAGACATCAAAGACCGTTTGAAGTACATGGTCGCGCTCATTCTTAGCACGCCCGATTTTAATTTTCGATAACTTTTTAGGTAAATCTTATGGTTTCAAATCTAAAAATCTCGCGTCGCGGCTTTATGGTGGGTTGTTCGGCAGCCATTGCGGCCATGGCCGGTGCGCGCATTACACAAGTGGCGTTGGCCTCGCCCGAAGGCCCGGACGCGCCCAACTACGAAACAGTGGTCGTCGTCTTTCTGCGCGGTGGATGGGATGCGCTGAACGTAGTGGTGCCATTAGGTGGTGCCGACCGTGGTTGGTATGAAAGCTATCGCAGCCAACTCAAAGTGCCCACGGTGGGGACGGCTACGTACAAAGGCGCGTTGGCGCTTGCCAATGCCGTCTCCAACGGCACGCCGCTGGGGTTTCATCCCGGCCTAGAGCCGTTGCTGGAGCTGTATCAGCAAAATGCGTTGGCCGTTGTTTGTGCGGCAGGTCTCACCAGCGACACACGCAGCCACTTTGATGCGCAGCAGTTCATGGAGCTGGGCACACCCGGCATCAAGGCCACAGCCGGGGGCTGGCTCACGCGCCACTTGATGAGTTCACCCAACCTGCCACCCACCATCTTTATGCCTGCGGTCTCGGCAGGCAGTGGCAACCCGATTTCTTTGTCGGGCTATCAGCAAGCGGTGGCGCTCTCGGGCGTGGGCGGGTTCAACTATCAGCCCACTTACGACAACGGCATCAACACGCCCATGAAAAATGCCCTGCGCCAGATGTATTCTGTGAACGGCAGTTCGTGGTTGCACGCAGCGGGCAACGAAACGTTGGATGCAATTGATGTCATCAACGGTGTGGCGGGGGACTACACCCCCTCCGGCGGCGCAACATACCAAGGTGGCTTGGGCGGGGCGCTGAAGACGGTGGCGCAACTTGTCAAAGCCGACCTGGGCCTGCGCACGGCAACGGTGGACTTTGGCGGCTGGGATACGCATGAAAACCAACAGTCTGGCAATGGCGACCCGCGTGGCTACTTTTTTGATCACTTGGGTGAAATGGCCAACGCGTTCAAGGCGTTTTACACCGATCTGCAAGGCACAAACCATCACCAACGGGTGACGCTGGTGCTGATGAGCGAGTTTGGCCGCCGCGTGCGCGAGAACAACAACCGAGGCACAGACCACGGACACGGCAATGCCATGTTTGTGTTGGGCGGCAGCGTGAACGGCGGGCGGGTCTACGGCTCGTGGCCCGGCTTGTCGAATACGCAGTTGTATCAAAACGATGACTTGGCAATTACGACCGACTACCGCACCGTGCTGGCCGAGATTTTGGTGAAGCGCGCAGGCAACCCCAACGTAAGCACGGTGTTCCCCAACTTTGCTTACCCCGGCGCGCTGGGCGTGGTACGAGACAGTGGCGAAGCGCCGCTGCCAACCATCACCCCCGGCCCATCTCCAACCATCGACCCCAGGTTGACCAAGCGAACATACTTGCCGTCGATCCGCAGGTAACGACAAGGCGCATAGATCGGAGTGATAATCACTCCGATCTATGCTCAACTCATCACAAGTTGCCATTGTCGGCGGCGGCATTGCCGGGCTGTCGGCGGCCTGGCAACTGCAACAGCGCGGGGTTGCCTACACCCTGCTAGAGGCCAGCCCACGCCTGGGTGGCATGCTTCGCACCGAAGCGATAGCAGGGCATGACGGCTTTATCGCCGACGCTGGCCCCGAATCCTTCATCACCCGCAAGCCCGAGCTGTGGCAATTGGCGCAAGCCCTGGGCCTGCAAGACCAGATTGTGCCGATTGCCAGCGAAACGCGCGGCACCTGCATTCTGACCCACGGCAAACCCGTGCCTGTGCCGCTGGGGCCCGGCGCGTTCATCACCTCGCCCTTGCTCTCGGTGCGTGGCAAATTGCGTTTGTTGATGGAACCTTTTGTGGCAGCCAAACGCGATGACGAGGATGAATCTTTAGCCGCGTTCACGCGCCGCCGTTTGGGCGACGAGGCTTTGCAAAAATTAGTGGGCCCCATCTTGGCCGGCATCTACAGCACAAACCCAGAGCAGCAAAGTGTGCAAACCACCGCCAGCATTCTGCGCGATCTGGAGCAGCACAGCAGCTTACTCAAAGGGATGTTGGCACAAGGCAAAGCCCAAAGCGCCCTCAAGAAAACTGGGCAAGCCTTGCCGCCGCGCTCGTTCACATTTAAGCGCGGGGCACAAACCATTGTGGATGCGCTGGGGCAGCAACTCACTGGCGCGGTTCACCTCAGCACAACGGTGCTGGGCCTGATGAAGCATGACGCTGGCTACGCCCTGCGCTTGAGCAATGGCGCGACGCACCCCGCCAGCGCCCTCATTTTGGCAACCCAGGCCAATGTGGCCGCGCCGCTGCTGGCGCACATTGCGCCGCAAGCTGCTAACGCACTGCAACGCATTCGGCACGAGAGCATCGGCACCCTGGCGCTGGCCTTCCGAGAGGCCGATGCGCGGGCCGAGCTGGGCATGACCGGCTTAATGGTGCCGCGCCGCGAGGGCCGCCAGATTGACGCGGTGGTTTGGCGTGGCGCTCACAACCGCGCACCACAAGGCCATGTGCTGCTGCGCGTGTTCTTTGGCGGCAATGCGCCGGGGTTGATGGATTTGGATGACGCGGCTTTGCTGGATGTGGTGCGCAGTGAGCTGAAAGACATCGTGGGCATCGTTGCGCCGCCGCTGGCTGCGCGCAT
This sequence comes from Roseobacter sp., assembly GCA_043748055.1. Lineage (GTDB taxonomy): Bacteria > Chloroflexota > Anaerolineae > J036 > Brachytrichaceae > JANMVQ01. The sequence continues at coordinate 8,671 of JAYTNY010000341.1, read as the reverse complement.
CTTTCGCTGGCGCGGCTGCTTCCCCAAGCCAGATGTGCATCACCTGAAATTAGTGCGAGAGATTGAGGTGGGCTTGCCCCAAACGACTGCGCTGGCGGGCAATTCGTATGGGGGCGTGGGCGTGCCAGATTGCGTGCGCAGCGGCTTTGCGGCGGCGGATCGCATTCTTGCCCGCATTCCTGCGAAATGAGCCAACCACTCAAAGGGTTGCGCGTGGTCATCACCCGCGCCGAGGGGCGCAGCGCGAGCTTGGCAGCACGCTTGCGCGAACTGGGCGCGGAACCAGTGATCTACCCGGTGATTGCGTATGCGCCGCCTGAAGACGAAGCACCACTGCATGCAGCCCTGCAACGGCTGATGCAAGATGAGTTTGATTGGCTGGTGCTGACGAGCACTACGGCGGTGCGCGTGATTAGGGATCAGAGCGCTTTGAGCGATCCGATCCCTGCATGGTTATGCACCAAGATTGCTGCCGTTGGCCCGGCCACTGCCGAGGCGTGCGCAAGCCTCCTCAAGCAAACACCCGCTGCCATGCCCGCTGTGTTTACAGCGGAGGCGCTGGCAAGTGCGATGGGCGACTTGCGCGGCCAACGTGTGCTGCTGCTAAACGCAGACATTGCACAACCGGGGCTACAACAAGCGTTGCAAACGGCTGGCGCAAATGTAGAACGCGCCATTGCATATCGCACCGTTCGTGCAGAGAACAACGATGTGGATATGGTTGCGTTGCTGCATGCGAATGCCGTTCACGCCATCCTATTCACCAGCGGCAGCACCGTGCGCTATTTTATGGAGCGGGTTGGGCCGGAGTTACTGGATGCGGTGTGCCAGTTGCGCATTGTGTGCATTGGCCCCAGCACAGCAGCCGTGGCCCGCGAGGTGGGATTGCAACCCGCAGCAGTTGCGCAGCAGGCAACGGATGATGGGTTGGTTGCGGCGTTGGTCGACGTTATCGGGTCGTTACCATCAAGTGGGTGAATCGAGATGAAAGTGATGCAGAAGGCGATGCACGATGGGGAAGGTGAGGATGCCAAATGAACCCACCAGAACTAGGCCGGAGAACAGGGCATAGAACGAGGCGAAGAGTTTGGCGGGTATACCGCCCGTGAATTGGGTGTCAATTGGCCCCATGCCACCCAAGATCATCGAGGCGTTGAGCAACGCATCAACCCAACTCTGATTGTCTAGAAAGTGATAGCCCAGCACGCCAATCATCAACGAAAGTGCAATGACACCCAGCGCAAACAGGCCATGGCTGGCCATGCGCTGGGTAAATTTTCGGCGGGAGAGTAAGGGACTGTGGCGATGTTCGTACATGCCAAATCAGTACCCCAAATTCGGCCCCAGCCACTTCTCCACATCGCTCACATTCATGCCTTTGCGCTGCGCATAGTCCTCCACCTGGTCGCGGCCAATTTTGCCCACGCCAAAGTAGCGCGCTTGCGGGTGCGCAAAATACAGCCCGCTGACGGCAGCAGCAGGCAACATCGCCATGCTCTCGGTCAGTTCCATACCTGCATGTTGCTCTGCGCCCAGCAGATCAAAAATGGCGCGCTTCTCGGTATGGTCGGGTTGGGCCGGGTAGCCCGGGGCCGGGCGGATGCCGCGATATTTCTCGCCGATTAACTCAGCCGTGCTCAAGTTCTCGCTTTGGCCGTAGCCGCAGTCCTCGCGGGCGCGCTTGTGCAAAAGCTCAGCAAAGGCTTCGGCCAATCGGTCGGCCAGCGCCTCCACCAAAATGGCGTTGTAGTCGTCACCCGCGTGCTTGTAGCCATCGGCCATGTGCTTGGCCCCATGAATGCCCACCGCAAATACACCAATGTAATCCACTACGCCAGAGTCTTTGGGGGCGATGAAATCGGCAAGGGCGAGATTGGAGATTGGAGACTGCGTCCTGAGCTTGTCGAAGGGTTGGAGATTGTTGGCATCTCTCGTCCCCATTTTCTTATCCCCTTTGTCCATCTGTTGGCGCAGCGTGTGCAATGTGGCTTTGATCTTGCCACGAGATTCATCGGCATACACCTCAATGTCATCGGCCACGCTGTTGGCGGGGTAAAAGCCGTACACTGCTTTGGCTTGCAATGTCTTGCGTCTTGCGTCTTCCGTTGCGCCACTGCGGTGCGCCCCAGCCCGCGCCGTCGCATTCGCTTGAATCAAACGATTCAACATCACTTGCGCATCTTCCAACAACTTGCGCGCTTGTTCGCCTACAACGGCGTCATCTAATATCTGGGGGTACGTGCCTGCCAACTCCCAGGCTTGGAAGAAGGGTGTCCAATCAATGTAGTCAGCCAGCTCACGCAGCGGCATGTCCTCAATCACCCGCACGCCGGTAAAGGCTGGCTCGGTAATATCCACGCTCTTCCAATCAAACTGCGGCTTGTGGCTGCGCGCTTCTTCTATCGAGAGCAATGGCTTACGGTCAGTTTTGTTCTTAAACTGTTCACGCAGCTTCTCCTGGTCGTCGGCGTTCTTGGCCACAAAGTCGTCATGCACCTCGCTGTGGCTGCTGACCAGTGCGCCGACCACGCCCACGGCGCGGCTGGCATCCAGCACATGCACCACCGGTTGCGAATAATGCGGCGCAATTTTGAGCGCGGTGTGGGCCTTGCTCGTGGTCGCTCCGCCAATGAGCAGCGGCACGCTAAAGCCTTCGCGTTCCATCTCTTTGGCCACATGCGCCATCTCGTCCAAGCTCGGCGTAATCAAGCCACTCAACCCAATCATGTCCGCGCCAATCTCTTTGGCCGCCTTCAAAATTTTGTCGGCAGAAACCATCACGCCCAAATCCGTGATCTCGTAGTTGTTGCAGCCCAGCACCACGCCCACAATGTTCTTGCCAATGTCATGCACGTCGCCTTTCACTGTCGCCAGGACAATCTTCTTGGAAGAGTTTGCAGACTGGGGATCGGGTTTGAAGGTTTGAAGGTTTGAAGGTTGGTTTGTATTTTCCGACAAACCTTCCAACTTTCCAACCTTCAAACTTTCTTTCACAAGTTCCTTCTCTGCCTGCAAATACGGCTCCAACACCGCCACGGCTTTTTTCATCACCCGCGCGCTTTTTACTACTTGTGGCAAAAACATTTTGCCCGCGCCGAACAAATCGCCCACCACGCTCATGCCGCGCATCAACGGCCCTTCAATCACGTTCAGCGGCTTGCCATATTTTTGGCGGGCCTCTTCCACATCCACGTCAATAAAGTCGGTAATGCCCTTCACCAGCGAATGCTCCAGCCGCGCATCCACATCGCCATTGCGCCACTCCGCAATCTCCTTGTCCCCTTGTCCCCTTGTCTCCTTATCCGGCTTGATGGATTCCGCGTGCGTCACAAGTCTCTCCGTCGCATCCTCGCGCCGGTTCAGCAGCACATCTTCAACCAACTCCAGCAACGTCTTGTCAATCTCCTCATACACCTCAAGCTGGCCAGCGTTCACAATGCCCATGTCCAGCCCGGCCCGAATGGCGTGATACAAAAACGCGCTGTGCATGGCCTCGCGCACGGTGTTGTTGCCGCGAAAGCTAAAGCTGATATTGCTCACCCCGCCGCTCACTTTGGCCCCCGGCAAGTTCTGCTTAATCCAGCGCGTCGCCTCGATAAAGTTCACGGCATAGTTGTTGTGCTCTTCGATGCCAGTCGCCACCGTCAAAATATTCGGGTCAAAAATAATATCTTCGGGGGCAAAGCCCACCTCGTTCACCAGCGTGTCATAAGCCCGCTTGCAAATCGCGGTCTTGCGCTCCAGCGTGTCGGCCTGGCCGCGCTCATCAAAGGCCATCACCACTGCGCCCGCGCCATGCCGCTTCACCACCTCGGCCTGCTGCTTAAATTTCTCCGGCCCTTCTTTTAAGCTAATGGAGTTGACGATGCACTTACCCTGCACGCACTTGAGACCGGCTTCGATCACGCTCCACTTGCTGCTGTCCACCATGATGGGCACTTTGGCAATATCCGGCTCACTCATCGCCAAGTTCATAAACGTGGTCATGGCTTGCTCACCATCAATCAAGCCCTCGTCAAAGTTCACATCAATAATGTTGGCCCCGTTCTCAATCTGCTGCTTCGCCACGCGCAGGGCTTCTTCATACTTGTTGTCTTTAATCAGCTTGGCAAAGCGCGGCGAGCCGGTCACATTGGTGCGCTCGCCGATCATGAGGAATTGGGAAGCCGACGCAAGGCCCCCCACCCCCGGCCCCTCCCCCGTCAGAACGGGAGAGGGGGGTTCCGCTCCCTCCTCTGTAAATTCCGATTTACGGGGGAGGGCCGGGGTGGGGGCCTCTACCGAATCTCCCACAGCCAATAGCTCCAGCCCCGAAAAATATGTTTTGTGTGTTGGCGCCACCGGCTTGCGCACCAGCCCCTTGCTCTTCGCCACATCGCTCAGTGCCCGAATATGATCCGGCCCAGTGCCGCAGCAGCCGCCCACCACGTTCACCCAGCCATTCTGCGCAAACTCGCCCACTTGGCTGGCAAATTGCCACGGCGTCATGTCGTAGCCGCCAAAGGCATTGGGCAGGCCAGCATTGGGGTAGCAACTGGTAAACACTTGGCTCAGGCCGCTCATCTCCTCCATGTACGGCCGCATCTCGTTGGGCCCCAGCGCGCAGTTAATGCCCATGCTGATTAAGGGCGCGCGATGAATGCTGGCCCAGAACGCATCCACCGTTTGGCCGCTGAGCGTGCGCCCGCTCTGGTCGGTAATCGTCACGCTCGCCATCACTGGCACACGTTTGCCCCCATCCGCAAAATATTTTTGGATGGCGTACAGCGCGGCCTTCAAATTCAGCGTGTCAAACGTGGTCTCGGTCAGCAACACATCTACCCCACCCTCTACTAGTGCCGCAGCCTGATCGTAATACGCCTGCATCACCTCATCAAAATTCACGGCCCGAAAGCCGGGGTTGTTTACATCTGGGCTGAGCGAGAGCGTGCGATTCATCGGCCCCAATGCGCCCGCCACGTATCTCGGCTTGCTTGGGTCGCGCTGCGTGTAATCATCCACCGCCTTGCGCGCAATCTGTGCCGCCACCACGTTCATCTCGCGGATCATCTCCGGCTGCTGCATCGCAAAATCCGCCATGCTCACCGCCTGCGCGTTAAACGTGTTCGTCTCCAAAATATCCGCGCCCGCCTCCAAATACTCGCGGTGAATTTCTTCGATGATGTCGGGCCGCACCAGCATCAGCGCCTCGTTATTGTTCTTCAAGTCAATGGCGTGTTGCGCAAATCGCTCACCGCGATAGTCGGCCTCTTGCAATTCATAGCGCTGGATCATCGTCCCCATCGCGCCATCCAAAATCAAAATGCGCTCATTCAGCAACGCCGTAATCGGTGGTTTTGTCATGTTCATCTCCGCTTATCACGCCTTCACGCGTATCATTCGCGCCTCTACATCATGGGCGAACAAAAACGCGAACAACAACACAACCCATTTGTCAACGCCTTACGTCGTCACAGTCTGTTTGTATTGGTCTTGGCATGTTACCTGATTGCCAGTGTGTATCTGGCCTTTCGCATCGCCCCGTTGGCTGGCCCAGACGAGGTCGCGCACTATGCCTACATCACAACCATCCGCACCACCGGCAACGCCCCACCCAAATTTCAGCAAAACGAAGGCCACACCAAGCGACTAGAGCCGCCCGCGTATTACACATTGGTCGCCATCGCTTCATCGCTGGCAGATGACAAGCACAGCCCGGAGTTTGAACCCAACCCGTTCTACGCCACTCTCACCTCTCATCGCGGCAACTTAAACCCCGTGCTGCGCACCTCACCCATGCTCATCGCGGCACGGCTGGCAACCGTTGTGTTTGGGCTGTTGGGGCTGATTGGGCTATACGTGGCGCTGGCGCAATGGCTTGGCATTTTGCCTGCGGTGTGCGTGGCTGCACTACTGGCGCTTCAACCCAGCTACCTCTATTTCAGCGCCACACTCAACAACGACATTGCCGTTGTGTCCGTGGCTCTGTGGTTTTTCGCAGCGGCCATCGGCATTGTCTTGCGCGGCGGTTCGCAGCTCAAATACTTTGGGTTGGGCGCGCTGTGGGGGGTGGCCCTGCTTATGCAAGCCAACGCCATTGTGTTGGGTCTGGCCTTGCCCATCGTGTGGTGGCTCGAACATCCCGAAGGTGCGCCATTGGCGACAGAACATTCGGGAGGTTCGAGCCGTTTGCGCGTCATTATCGATTCGCTTGCAGGCTTCGCCGTGTTCTATGGCCCCTGGTTTCTCAATCGCCTCATCCTCGCTGGCCCGTTCGATTCGGCGCCGACTGCATGGTTTGCAAACAGCCACAGGCTTTACATGGGTTTGGCACTTGTCGCTGGGGCAACAACAGTTTTATGGCTTCTTGCGCGCAAGCCCCGCGAGGACAAACCAGGTTTCTTAAAGAAACCTGGTTTGTCCTCACGGCTCACGCTATTGCTTGTCTTGGCGCTCACAGCATTCACGCTTTATCGGCTGGTTGTTGAATTTCAAAAAGCGCAACCAGAAGCCCGCGCCATTACGCTGGCGCAAATCCCATCCACCGCCACCCAAACCACGCTGCGCTATGGCCCAGACCAAGCTATCGAACTAGCCGCCATCGAGTCCCCTCCCAACACACAAGGCACGCAGGGCCAGCTTGTAGATGTGCCACTTTACTGGCGTGCCCTTAAATCGCCTCAGCACAACTACGCCGTGCGCGCCGAACTGGTAGTGCCCAACGGCCTTCAGCCCCTGCAACTGGATGAGCAAATCACCTTCCCCGGCTACGGCTACGGAACATCGCTCACCCAAGACTGGCGCGAGGGCGATCTCATCGCCGATGCCATCAGTTTTGTGCCCACGACCACTGTCGCCCTCAACGGCCCCACCCGCGCCGTCATCGTCATCAATTTGTTGCAGTTGCCCGCGCCGCCTACCCAAACGCTCACGGCTACGTTGCCGGTTTGGCGGGATGGCGCAGCCGTGGATTTTCCCTCGACCCAAGCCATTACGGTGCGGCCCGCACAACCCCTCAGCTTGCCCAACGAATTTGTGCTGCCCACGCCGCCGCAGTTTGCCGAGAGCATTCGCCTCGATGCAATCTCTACCCGCTGGGCCGATGGCAAACTGCGCCTGACGTTTTGGTGGCAAGCCACCGCCGATGTGCCAACCGACTTCACGATCTTCACCCATGTGCTGAATGCCGATGGCACATTGCTGGCCCAAAGCGATGGCGTGCCCAACGCAGGCCTCAGCCCCACCCTGTTCTGGCGCACAGGGGATGTGATCCGTGACGAGCGCGAGATTGAGATGACGCGGCAATCTGGCCTAACGCTGGCCCTCGGCTTTTATGATTCGGCCTCTAAAGAGCGCGTGGCCGCAGCGCAAGCAGGCCAGCCGTTGCAAGACAACGTTTTCCGGCTGCCGTTGCCGTAGGGAGCCGAATCCTCCCGAGGGTTGAACTTGCAAGAAACAGACTCTTTTGAGCAACATTCGGGAGGATATGGCACCTCTACCGTGTTGTCACAAATCCTGCCCCCCTCTAAACTCATCGCACTATGGCTTACTTCGACATGCCGCTCGATCAACTTCAGGCATACCAACCCAAACGCGACGAACCTGCCGACTTCGATACCTTCTGGCAACGCACACTCAAAGAGACCCGTGCCCATAAACTCAATGCCCAATTTGCGCCCACCGATTTTGGCTTTCGCAACATCGAGGTCTTCGATGTCACGTTTAACGGCTACGGCGGCCAACCCATCAAAGGCTGGTTGTTGTTACCCAAGCAACGCCGCAAGAAACTGCCCTGCGTGGTTGAATACTTGGGCTACGGCGGCGGGCGCGGCTTCCCCACCTCGTGGTTGCTGTGGAGCGCGGCGGGCTATGCGCACTTGGTGATGGACACGCGCGGCCAGGGCAGCAGTTGGGGCAAAGGCGATACCGGCGATCCGGAGCCGGAGGGCACCAACCCGCATCACCCCGGCTTTATGACGCGCGGCGTGCTGAACCCCAACACCTATTACTATCGGCGCGTTTTTGCAGATGGCGTGCGCGCGGTGGAAGCGGCCCAGTCGTTTGATGGGATTGACCCCGACCGCATCGCCACAACCGGCGGCAGCCAGGGCGGCGGCATCACCATTGCTGTTACCGCACTCAACCCCAATGTCAAAGTGGCGATGCCGGATGTGCCGTTTCTGTGCCACTATCGCCGCGCCGTCAGCATTCAAGATTCCAACCCGTATGGCGAGATCAGCCGCTACCTGCTGGTACACCGCGACAAAGTTGAACAGGTGTTTAACACGCTGAGCTACTTCGATGGCGTGAATTTGGCGGCACGGGCCAAAGCCAAAACGCTGTTCTCGGTGGGCCTGATGGATGAAATCTGCCCGCCCTCAACGGTTTACGCCGCCTACAACCAATGGCAGGGCGAGAAAGAAATTCGCATCTATCAGTTCAATCATCACGAAGGCGGTGGTGAATATCAAGCCGTCGAGAAGCTCAAGTTCTTGCGCGGGCTGTGGTGATTTCTGGTAGCCGCAGGCTTTAGACTGCACCTCGAAGTATGAAAAACCGTGACGAAAGCCTAGGCTTCAGTTATAGCTCCTCCTATTTCAAACGCAGTCTAAAGCCTGCGGCTACCATGCTGGCGTTACTTTTTACTGACTTCCCCACTCAATGTAAACCGGCATCAACGTCAGCATCAGAG
>JAYTNY010000340.1:0-3234 GCA_043748055.1 Roseobacter sp. | reverse complement strand
AAAAGCCCAGCGTAATGTCTCGCAGAATTTGTTTGTTGGGCGGGACCACTTTGCCCACGCGCACCATGGAATAGATGACTTGTTGTACTTCGGCCATTTGTGTTTGGTTATTGGTTGATTTAGTTATTGGTTATTGGGGATGAGAGCGGCGGGATTTTAACATCCACAACTTTGTCTTTATGGGATGGCACTACAATCTTTCATATGGAATACCGAAGATTAGGACGAACCGGACTACGCGTAAGCCCACTCTGCCTGGGCACCATGAACTTTGGGCCACAAACCACCGAGGAAGACTCGCACGCCATCATGGACAAGGCGTTGGAGTTGGGCATCAACTTTTTTGATACAGCCAACGTGTATGGCTGGAAGTTGGGCGAAGGCATCACCGAACAAATTATCGGCACGTGGTTTGCCAAAGGCGGTGGGCGACGCGACAAAGTCGTCCTAGCCACCAAAGCCTACAACAAGATGTCGGAGTGGCCGAACGGTGGGCGGCTGTCGGCCTATCACATCAAACGCGCCTGCGAAGAAAGCCTCAAGCGCATGCAGACCGACCACATCGATCTGTACCAAATGCACCACATTGACCGCACCGTGCCGTGGGAAGAAATTTGGCAGGCGATGGAGCAACTGGTGCGCGAAGGCAAAGTGACCTACGTGGGCAGCAGCAACTTCGCGGGCTGGCACATCGCCCAAGCCAACGAAATTGCCAAGTCGCGCCACTTTTTAGGACTAGTGGCCGAGCAGAGTTTGTACAACCTCAACGCGCGCATGGTGGAGCTTGAGGTGTTGCCGGTGTGCGAAGCCTACGGCCTCGGTGTTATTCCGTGGAGCCCATTGGCCAGCGGCCTGCTGGGCGGCATTTTGGCGAAGGAAAACCTAGGCCGCCGCGCAGGCGAAGGCGTGCAAAAAACGCTGGAGGCAAACCGCGCCAAGATCGAAGCCTACGAAGCCTTTTGCAAAGAACTAGGCGAGCAACCCGCCGATGTCGGCATCGCCTGGTTGCTGCACAACCCCATCGTCACCGCCCCAATTATTGGCCCGCGCACGCTCGATCAACTGACCGGTAGCATGCGCGCTGTCGAGATTAAGTTGAGCGCGGATGCGATGAAGAAGCTGGACGAAATCTTCCCCGGCCCCGGCGGTGCCGCACCCGAAGCCTATGCTTGGTGATTTCGTAACAAACACCCAATAAACAATTGCAAACAACAGTTTGCGTCGTGCAGAGAAACCAGGTTTTTTGAAAAAACCTGGTTTCTCTGCGCTGGCTTACAAGAGACTATGAGCAAAGGACGATTAGAAGCCTTTAGCGATGGCGTGATCGCCATCATCATCACCATCATGGTGTTGGAACTCAAGGTGCCGCACGAGGCCGAGTTGTCGGCGCTGCTGCCGGGGCTGCCCATTTTCCTCAGCTATGTGCTGAGCTTTGTGAACGTGGGCATTTACTGGAACAACCATCATCATCTTTTTCAGGCAGTAAAAAAAGTAGATGGTCGCGTGTTGTGGGCCAATATGCACTTGCTGTTCTGGCTGTCGCTGTTTCCGTTTGCCACCAGTTGGGTGGGCGAGAGCAATTTTGGCACCTGGCCGGTAGCACTGTATGGCGTGGTGTTACTGCTGGCAGGCGTGGCCTATTTCATCCTCACGAAAGCACTCATCGCCTGTAACGGACAGGACTCTGCCCTGGCTGCGGCAACAGGCCAAAGCACCAAAGAGAAGCTGTCGGTAGCGATTTATATCGCAGCAACCTTGCTGGCATTCGTTAACTCATGGCTCGCTTCTGCCATCTATGTCTTCGTCGCCATCCTCTGGTTTATTCCAGATCGGCGGATCGAAACCAAGATCGCCCAATCAAAATAACTGGCTACACTTCGGTCTATGGAATCTCAACAAGAGGAAGTTTTTGATAGCCCAGAAGGTTGGGTGGCAGATCACATTCACGGCTATGTGCAAAGTGATGGCGCAACAGGCCACGAATGGCATGGCGTCAACGCGCTGTTGCTGACTACGCGGGGCCGCAAAACCGGCAAGTTACGCCGCACTGCGCTGTACTACGGCCCAGATGGCGACCACTATATCGTTGTGGCCTCCAACGGCGGCGCGGATACTTATCCGGCGTGGTATCTGAATCTGGCCGAAACACCTGACGTGCAGGTGCAAATACAGGCTGACAAATTTTCAGCCAAAGCCCGCACCGCCACATCCGAAGAGAAGCCGCGCCTGTGGAAACTTATGGCAGAGTTATTTCCCAAGTACGAAAGCTATCAGCAAAACACGCAGCGCGATATTCCCATTGTGATTCTTGAGCGCAACTGATTACGGTTTCGCTTCAATTTACGGCTTCGCTTCAATCACTTCAGTCACGCTCACGTTATCAAACGAAATATCGGTGCCGGGGTTGTCGATAAACGTCATCGCAAACACGCCGATGTCGCCAGTGGTAAACAAGCTGTCGGTGTGTTGGCCCACTAACTGATCGTTGACGTAGAAACTTAAGGCCTCGCCCTTCATCACAATCTTGATGCGGTTGGCCTCGGTGTCCAGCTTGATAGCGGGATGCGGTTGCCAATCGCTCCAGGCCTCCCACTTGCCCTCTTTGCTCAGGCCAGCCTGCCAGTTGCCATCGGATGAAATAGCGAAGTGATAGAAATTTTTGCGATCTTTGACCCGAAAGAGCACACCAAAGCCGTTGTCCTTTGGCCCACCATTGGGCACGGCATCTACTTCCAACACGCCATCCGTAAACGCCTTGCCCGCCAAGCTCCACTGCGTAATGGTTTGTTGCTTTACCAAAACGCGCAGCTTACCGTCCTCATATTTCACCTCGGCGTTGGGGTCGTTTAGCGTTTGCCAGCCGCTTTGGGCGTTGGCGAAGTCATCGGTGTAGGGCAGCGCAGTGGTGGTCGGCGCTGCTGGGTCGGATGAGCAAGCAGCCAACAACATGGCGCTTGCCATCAGCGCACACGCAAAGGATGCGAAAGATTTCATGAAGCGAATTTTATCGCGATGAAATTCAGCGTATTAAGCAACCCAAGCCACCTCGCCTATTAGCGAGCTATTTCAATAACGCCACAACCGCGTCTCGAAACACCTGCGTATGCAAATCAATGTCGGCTTCGCTCACATCTGGCGCGATTAAGGCCATGTTGTGGAAGGGCGTGAGCAAGATGCCACGATTGAGCGCGAACAAGTGCATGAACTGATCGAGTTCGGAATCGGCAGCGGCAG
>JAYTNY010000339.1:0-2959 GCA_043748055.1 Roseobacter sp. | reverse complement strand
TATTGATGCACGCCCGCCTGCCGATACCCCGGCGTGCCGCTGAGCAGGTAGGCACCGATAGCGATGTTGGGCATGTGATTAGGGATTAGGGATTGGTGATTAGGGATTGGTGATTCGTAACAAGTCACCAATCCCTAATCCCTAATCACCACTTTCACTAATTGCCGCAGAGTGGGCTTGCTGCCTGCCAGCAACGATTGGGCGCGGAACACGCGGGCCGTGGCCCAGATGACGCCGAACACCGCGACCGCCAACAAGGCCAGCCCAAGCAACAGTTGCCACAGCGGCACGTCGCCACTCACCAAGCGCATGGGCATCACCACGGGCGCAGTAAATGGGAACACACTCAGTGCCAGGGCCAAAGGGCCATCGGGCTGGTTGGTAATGGCGGAGTTGAGATACAGCGGGACAAGCAAGGGCAACATGATGAAGAACACATATTGATTGGCTTCTTTGGCACCGGGCATCAGCGCACCCATGCCCGCCATCAAACACGCATAAATAAGATAGCCCAGCACAAAGTAAAGCACGGACCACGCCACTGCACGGGCTTGCACCACGCCAATAAAGTTTGCCACGATGGGGTTGTTAGCAATGCTCAGCGCCGAGCTAAGCCACAGCGCCAATTGAATCAGGCCCAACAGGCCCAGCCCCAATACTTTGCCCGTTAGCAATTGCACCGGCGAGGCCGAGGACATGAGCACTTCCATCATTCTGTTTTCTTTCTCGGTGGTCACCGTTTGCATTAAGTACGACGAGGCAGTGATGAGCACCATGAAAAACAACAGGCAAGTAGCAAAAGGTAGCGGCGAAAAGTCGCCAAACGCGCCGCGCTGCTTGTCTTTGGGTGCTAACGACTCGCGCTTGCCAATGTCCAACGGCTCGTCGATGCGCTTCAACAATTCGGCATCACCTTGCACCAGGCTCAGACGCAAGGCGCGCTTAAAGTCATCGCTCTTGTCCTCGCTTTCCAGCGGGCTGAACTGGGTGGAGATAAAGGTGATATCGCCTGCGTCCAAAAAATTTTGGGGGACAACGTAGTAGCCTGCGATTGTGCCTGCTTGCAACGCCGCCTGTGCTTCGGCAGCGTTGGCATACGGCTGCAAAGGCGTTTTTTGATTTAAGTACGCGGGGTTCATCAACCCGCTGAGGTCGACAAAGCCTTGCGGCTGCGGCACTTCGTTTCGGCGGCGCTCGGCGGCGGCAAAGGTAGCCAAGCCGCTGCCCAACGCAATCACCCCAAACACCACGCCCGTAATAATGGGCACCACCAACAAGCCAAACCAAAAGCTGGGCTTGGTGATGATGCTCAAAAACTCGTGGCGCAGAATCACCCAAATTTTTTTCATCGTAAATTCGCAACCAACTCGCGCAGCGGCACAGCCTGCCCATAGCGCAACATACCGATGCGGAAGACGCGCCCAGCCAACCACAACGCGCCAACGGCAAAGGCCAGCATTAACGCCAACGCCAACCCAATCTGCCAAAGCGGCACGGTGGTGAGGCCATACCGAAAGATAAGCGCCAGCGGCGCGGTGAACGGGAACAAGCTGAGCACGGTGGCGATTGGCCCGTTCGGGTCTAGAAAAATAACGGGGATAAAAAATTCGGGTGAGATGGCGAGCAACACAAACGGGCCAAAGTATTGCTGGGCTTGCTTCTGGTCAATCACCGTCGAGCCAACAGCAGCCATAACGGAGCCAAACAAGATGTACTCCAAAACAAACATGAGCAGCGCAACGATGACAAACCCCAGCTCAATCTTTGCACCCTGCATAAACGGAATGTAGCGACTGCCGAGGGCGATGAAGATGACCGCAGTCCCCAACCACACCACCACCTGGGTTAAGCCGGTTGCGCCCAGCCCCAGAATTTTGCCACCCATCAGTTGGGTGGGGGTCACGGTGCTCACCAGCACCTCCATCGTTCGGTTTTCTTTCTCCTCCACAACGGCCTGCACCAAGTATTGCGCGCCCGCAAACAGCGCAATAAAAAACAAAATGCCAAACAAGATGGGGGCCAGAAAAGCAAAGATGGTGTTCTCGCCAAACGTGCGCGAGCGGTCGGGTGTTTCAAACGTCAGGTCTTCGCCTGCGATGAGGCGCTCCGCAATCTTGGGGTCGGTGCCGCTGAGCTGAGCCGAACGGACAAAGTCGGCAAAGCTGCGTGAAACATCTCCTGAGATGTCTTTCTGCCAATAAAACCGATCCGCTTTGCCCGTCGTCGCAAAGTCGGGCGCGAGGTGGTAGTAGGCCACAATCTCCTCACGCTGCAACGCCGCTTTGGCGCTGGCCTCATCGGCAAAACGTTGGAACCGAACAGCCGTGTCGGTGGGCTGGGTCGCACGCGCCAACATCTGGCCCGCGTCAACATAGCCCACCACGCCTTCGTCCGCGCTCTCAAACGTGCTTACGGTAACAAAGGCCACCACGCCGCCCAAAAGCATAAACAGCAACGGGGCCAATAACGCGCCCACAAAACGCTTCTTCAGCACTTGCTTTTTGTATTCGTGCAGGGCGATTAAGAGAAGTTTTTTCATACGGGAGATTAGAGATTGGAAATTGGAGATTTTCTGTAAATCTCTAATCTCTAATCTCATCCGACACCACGCGCACAAAAATGTCATCCATCGTCGGCAGGGCCAACTCAAAAGATTCGATGAGCAGATTCGGCGCATCGGCCAGTTGGCGCAGCACGGCTTGGGGCGTTGTGTCTTGGGTGAGGTGCAGCGTATGGGCATTGCCCTTGCGGCTGGTCTCGGTTGCGCCGTCAATAATCGGCAACTCGCCTTGCGCCACCACACGCACGGCGTTATCAGCATAGCGGCGGCGCACCTCGTTCACCTCGCCGTACAACACGCTGTTGCCTTTGTTGATGAGAACAAGTCGGTTGCACATCTCCTCCACTTGGTACATCTGATGCGTAGACATCACAATCGTCGTGCCATTCTTGCGCTCTT
>JAYTNY010000338.1:0-4894 GCA_043748055.1 Roseobacter sp. | reverse complement strand
GGACGCTATCCCGCCGTTCCGTCTCAGTTGGTTTTGCACTTCAACGCAGCAGGCATTGCCGACCGGTTTGGCTCCACCGCTCAACTGTTCGCGCCACCGGTCATCGCCCTATTGCTGTTCATCATCAACGCCATTCTTGGCCTCATCGCCTACCGCAAGGGTGAGCCAGTGGCAAGTTACCTGGTCTGGGGCGGCAACATCGCCGTTCAGGCAGCATTCTTTGGCGCGGCCATAACCATCGGGTTTACGTCGGGCTTAGCATAAAAGCCTCATAACCTCCCGAAGGTTTCGAAATCTTCGAGAGGTTATGAGGGTAATTAATCAATGATCTTAGTCACAGGCGCAACAGGCTGCATCGGTCGCGCAGTCGTAGATCGCTTAACCTCATCCGGGCAACAAGTGAAATGCTTGTTTCACTGGGGCAACGAACGCCCCGCCCCGCGTCGCGTCGTCATCACCGGCGGCGATGTGCGCAGTGTAGATTCGCTGAGCGATGCCATGACCGAAGGCGGCGCGTGCGACACGGTCATTCACCTCGCCTCGCTGCGCCGCGAAACCAAAGCCGACACCTATGAAGAAGTCAACGAGGTCGGCACTCACAACGTTATCATGGCCTGCAAGACGGCCAAGATTCAGCGGCTTATTACGGTCAGTTGCCTCGGCGCAGAGACGCGTTCGGCCTATCCGCTCCAGCGCAGCATCGGCAAAGCCGAGGAAATTGTGCGCAGCAGCGGCATGAACTACACGATTCTGAAATCGGCTGTGGTCTATGGCCCAGAAGATTGGCTGACGAACTGGCTGGCGGGTATCACCAGCGGGTTGCCATTTGTGTTGCCGGTGCCGCACAGAGGCGAGACCAAATTGCAGCCGTTGTGGGTCGGCGATCTGGCTGCCTGCATCGAACGCTGCCTCACCGTGCGCTCCACGTATCGGCAGATTGTGCCGCTGGGTGGGCCGCAATCGCTTACACTCAATGAGCTGGCCCAACTGACCTTGAAGGTGATGGAGAAGAAGCGCCGGATTGTGCGCGTGCCCAGCGCATTTACTAAGCACATCGCTAATTTTCTCGCGCGCTTCCACGGCTCGCTCAACGAGCCAGAGATCGAAAGCCTGAGCTACAACCGCACCACCGAAATTGGTGGCGTTCACCGCGTGTTTGGCTTCGCGCCCGCGAAGATGCAAACCAAGCTGAACTACCTCAGCCCGCGCTACGAGCCGCCTGCGCAGCCAGTGCGGTTTGCGTATCGGTAAAGCAACTCAATAAAATGAGAAAGATGAGTCCTAAACTCGTCTTCGATACAGGCATCGCAGACCGCTACGCCAAATCCTTACCCCGTCGTGACTAGGCCAAGAATAAATCGACGCCACTTTTTGAAGCGCGCTGTCTTGTCTGGTAGTGCTGCGCTTTATCTGTATGCCAATCGGCGCTATCACATTGCCCTTGCGGCTGAGCCGGTTGTTTACAAGCTGCGTATTCTGCACACCAACGATCATCACTCGTGGATCGAACCCACCGTCGTCAAAATCCATGAAGAACTGGATGCAGTGACCACGCGCGAGTTTGGCGGCGTTGCTCGCTGCAAAACGTTGCTGGATCAAATTCGGGCCACAGCCGCCGCCGATGAGAACGTGTTGCTGCTTGATGCGGGCGACATCTTTCCGGGCACGTTGTATTTCACGCAGTACAACGGTCAAGCCGATCTCTATTTCTACAACCGCATGGGCTACGATGCGGTGACGGTTGGCAATCACGAGTTCGACAAAGGTCAAAAGCCCCTTCGAGACTTTATCCTCGGTGCGAACTTCCCTGTGCTGAGCGCCAATATCAGTGTGCAGCCCGATGCCACGCTGGCCGCTGCACTCGCCCCTAGTGATATCGCGGTGGCTGGCAAACTGGGCAAACGGGTGATCGTTTCAAAGGGGGGTAAGACCATCGGCATCTTCGGCCTCACCCCGCCCAAAACCGCTCTCTACAGTGATGTCGGTCCGGGCGTAAGTTTCAGCTCGGCATTGACTGCTACTGCGCAAGCCCAAGTCGATGCGCTTAAGGTGGAGGGCGCTCAATACATTGTGGGCCTCACGCATGTGGGTTACTCGGTGGATGTGCAACTGGCCGCGCAGGTTCGCGGCATGGATGTCATCGTCGGTGGGCACTCGCATACGCCGTTGTTGCCTTCTTTGAATACGGCTTTACTAGGCACGACCTCACAAGGCATTTACCCCACCGTCATCAAGAACCCAGAGGGCAAGAATGTCGTTGTCACTACGGCGTGGAAATGGGGCCGATGGTTAGGCGACATGACCCTGGGATTCGACGCGACGGGTGCGATTGCTGAGGTCAACGGGGAAATTCGGCCTGTGTGGGCCAATGGCTTGGGCAGCCCGCCACGCGCCTTACGGGCTGGCGAAGCCGCCGAGATCGCCCCCGATGCCGCCTTTCAAGCTCAAATTGATACTGTCTACAAACCGCCGCTGTCGCAACTGGAGGCTCAAATTGTGGGGCAGGCGGCCATCAGCTTAGAAGGCGACCGAAAGGACATTCGCAATCGCGAAACCAACCTGGGTAATTTTGTGGCCGATGTCATGCTCCAAAAGATTCGACCCGATGGCGCGCAAATGACCCTCGTGAACAGCGGACAATTCAGCCGAACCATTCCCGTCGGCAATATTTCGCTGGCGCGGGTCATTCAAACTTTGCCGTTTGATAACACGATTGCCGTGGCCGATCTGACCGGCGCTCAAGTATGGGCGGCCTTAGAGAATGCGGTAAGCCTGATGGATTTTAAGAATCCAAATAACTCTTCGGGCCGGTTCGCTCAGGTCAGCGGATTGCAGTTCTGGTGGTCACCCAACCGACCGTTGGGTCAACGCATTTTGGCTGTGAAGGTGAAGTCGGCGTCCGAGGCGGAACCGGCACTCGTGCCGCTGGACCTCAACGCGACGTATCGCGTGGTGACGAACAACTTTGTGCTTGGCGGCGGCGATGGGTTCAGCATATTTACGCAGGCCCAAAATCAGACGGATACGGGAATCCTGCTCGTAGACATGTTGACGGAATATCTGGCTGCTCACTCGCCTGTGTCGGCTAGGGTTGAGGGTCGGATCATCCGAGATAACGCCATTTTCTTGCCGGCTATTTTTAAGGCTCACCCCTGATTACCTCAGCCCTCAACCATTGATTGAGTAATTGCCCTTCTCACGCTGCATTGTCATCAACATGAATAACAACCTTGCCTCTGGCGCGCGCAGTTTCAAGATACCGAATCGCGTCAGCCGTCTCGACTAGCGGATAGCGCTTGTCAATCACAGGTTTTACCTTGCCCGCTTCAATCAAGTCTTTGATAAACATCAAATCCTTTTGGCTGGCTTTCGCCGAAAAAATTTCTATTTTCTTGCCCACAGTTTTCGCCGATATTGCCCCCAAGATGATGTTGCCGAACAAACGCCCCATGGTGGTGAACCCAGCGATGGCGCAAACGCCGTTGGGCTTTAGGGCGCGGGTGTAGGCTGGCACATCGTAGTTCCCGACGGCATCGTAGATCAGGTCGTATTGCTGCCCCGTTTTGGTGAAGTCTTCGCGGGTGTAGTCAATTACCTGGTCTGCGCCAATTTTGCGCACCATCTCCAAGTTGCGCGTGCTGCACACTCCGGTCACCTCGGCCCCAAGCGCTTTGGCGATTTGCACCGTAAACGTGCCTACACCGCCCGATGCGCCATTCACCAGCACCTTTTGCCCAGGCTGAAGTTGCCCTTTATCACGCAGCCCTTGCAGCGCGGTGAGCGCGGCCACAGGCACGGCAGCTGCCTCCTCAAAGGTGCTGTTGGCCGGCTTTAGCGCCAATGTCTTTTCGGGCGCACACACATACTCGGCGAAAGCGCCGGTGAAGATGTCGCCAAACACCTCGTCGCCGGGGCGAAACTGCGTGACCTCGCTACCCACGGCTTCTACAACGCCAGCCACATCGGCACCCATTTTCGTGTCCTTCGGCTTGCTCAACCCGCCATCCAAGCGCGCGAGAATCGGCGCACCCCGCATGCGGTGCCAGTCCAATGGATTCGCAGACGCGGCGTGGATTTTGATTAGCACTTCGTTCGGTTTGGGAATCGGTTTCGCAACGTCTTCGAGTTGAAGCACATCCGGCGAACCGTAGCGTGTAAAGACAATTGTTTTCATTTGTTTTTCTTTATCCATTTACCAATTACCAATACTGAACTTGACCCACGTTTGCTGTCTGCACCCAATTCCACGCATACCAAACCGTGAGTAGGTTAATTCCAAGCCCCACCACGATGAGAAATTTGTCGTAGGCGGATGGGTATGTGGGCAGCCCGATGAGATTGAACACAAAGAAGAAGAGGGCGATGATGATGTTTGCCCACCGACTCACCGGGTAACTCAGCGTTAGCGACAAAAACACCATCACAGCCGGAATCACCATCAACAGCGCGATGCCCAACCACATGGCCTGGGTGACTTTCATGCCACCTATTTCACCTGCAACGAAGTCGCCACTAAAGATGCGCAACACATCCCCCAACAAATAGGTCAGCATCAGCGCAACCCATAACCCGGACAGTTGAATTCTTGCAATTTCCATGTTTATTCCCTCGTATACCAGACGTTATTGTCGATAATTTTTTTGACAGAATGAACAGAATTTGCAGAATAAATTTTGTTGAATTTTGTTCATTCTGTCTATTTTCGATAACGTTTATCTTTCGATCTTCTTGTTTACCGATGGGCCGTTTGATAAGTCCACAGTTTGAACAAACGATGCCCTTTGCTGAGTAGCGTGATGGCTATAGCGACGCCGAGAAAAATTTCTGGTGTGCCCGCCATAAAGGGCAGGTTGGCAAGAGCTGGAACTGTTGTGAGAACGCGCCCAAAGAGCGG
>JAYTNY010000337.1:0-8852 GCA_043748055.1 Roseobacter sp. | reverse complement strand
AAAATAACAACGAACTCACATGAGACTTGACTAGATACACAAAATGCCCAGCGTCTCGGATGGGCATCACCTTCTGGGCAGAACAACTGCGGTGTATGTGGCCTGTTGTATTACAGGGGGGCGTTTAACGCAAGAGCGTTTAGCGCAAGCAAGAAGCTGTGCAACTCTAAACAACACATTGGCATAGGCAGATGAAATTCAGCATAGAGCTAGGGACAACATCCCTCTCAGGGATGTCGTCCCTATTGAAATAGGTTCTTAGGCCAACTCAATCCCTTCCTCATCAAACCTCGTCCGGTCATCGCGCAGCACCCAGCTCTGCGTCGTCGTCGCTTTACCTTGCTTAACAGACACGATGACAAACGAGATGACCGGCCACGCCCACTCGCGGTCGGTCTCGCTGGGCCGAGACAAATCATCTGGGTGCGAGTGAAAGAAGCCGATGATGTCCTGGTTCTTTTTGCCCGCTTCTCTGTCGGCGCGGGCCATGTCGTCGGGGCTGATGAGGTAACGGTTGTGTTGCGACTCGTGCTCGTTCACCGCCTCCCACGCGTTTTGCACCAACACCACATCGCGCACGGTTTTGGTGGGGGTTTGCGTATCAAACACAATGTCCCCAATCAAAATGCCACACGCCTCGTGCGGGTAGCCCGCTTCCAGGTGGGCGTGAATCTTGTCGAGGTGGGTTTTGGGGAGAATTAACATACTGTCAGTTTGTTTTTCTTTATGGCGCTTTACGATGAGGCAACGCCTGAGTCTCATTCGATTCGGTCACTCGGCTAAACGTCGCCGATGGCGCATCTGGGCTATTCTGCTGGGTCAATATGGCGAAGTCGAACGCATTGTAGTAATACGATTCGCCATAACCATTGTCCAGGCTTCCCTTCATCACCCGCACAAACCAACCATAACTCGCAGACGTTGAAAGGCCACAGGCATTGAAATCGGATTGGGTAAAGCTCAATGTCACAATGACGCTGCTTGCCGTCGCAAATGGGCTAGAGCAGATGTTGTTCGTGCTCAAATCCTGGATACGCAGAGAGTACGAATCGTTTGGGAGGACGGTTGACAGCCGCTTGAACCAAGAGAACTCGACTGGCAGACTCTCGGTTGTATTCAACGGATTTATCAGGATCACATTTTCAATCTCTAGTGTTCCGCCCGCTGCATTACCTCCAGCAGAATACGACGTAATCTTCGTGCCACGCCAGAAGTCCACATAGTTATCATCGCCGCCCTGATTCAGCGGCTTGTTCTCGAATGCAACCCGATAGTACTGGCCTGCGGACAGACTCGGCGCACTTGCGAAGGCGTAATCGCCTCCACTGTTGGACTGGGCGGTTGCAACAGAGGTGCAACTCGTTTCGGCAGTGCATCGCAATAGCTTCAGATCAATATTGGCTTCGCCATTCCCCAGATAAGCCACCTTGCCCGTAATGCCGCCGCCCTGAGCAGGAGTTGTGGGTGTGGGTGTAGCCGTGTTGCCCGCAGCCTGAGTCGGCGTTGGGGTTGGCGTAGAAGTGCTGCCGCCCACCGGTTGCGTGGGTGTGGGCGTTGGCGTGGCCGTGCTGCCCCCGGCCTGCTGTGTCGGTGTCGGCGTTTGGGTCGGCGCATTGGTGGGTGATGGCCCCGGCGTCGGTGTCGCCCCTGGCACAGGCGAGGCATTGCGCATCACGAACGGCACATACACTTTGTTTTTCAACACCGGCACAATATCGCCCTCCAGCACCATGCGCCAGATGCCGCGCCCGTGCGTGGCAGCCGCTAACACCTTTGCGCCGCTGGCATATTTTTGCAAGGCCAAATCGAACACAGCCACGTTGGGCATGCCCTGGCTAAAGGGTTCCCAGCTTGTGCCACCGTTGGTGCTGCGGTAAACGCCCACGTCAGTGCCCGCGTAAATCGTCGACCCATCCAACACAATGGATTGCACCGGCAAATCCGGCAAGCCATCGGCCTGCCCATCTTTGGAGACGTTGCTCCACGTCGCGCCGCCGTCCGTGGTCTTAAACACATGGCCCGGCGTCGTGCTGGTGTTCTCGTTAAAGCCGTTGAACGCGGCGTAATACGTCTGCGCATTCTCAATCGCCACATCCGAGACATACCGGTTAGGCAATGGCGCTTTGGTCAGGTTTGTCCAGTTCGTGCCGCCGTCCGTCGTGGCTTGCACGCTGCCATCGGACGCACCTGTCAAAATCACATTGGCATTGCCGGGCATCACCCCTATGGCAGAAATTGCACCCCGCGCGCCTTTGGTCAGGTCTGGGCTGATGGCGCTCCAGGCATCCCCCCGGTTATTCGTGCGATACAGCTTCTGCGTGCCCCAGTACAGCCGCCCGGCTGTGTTGGGGTCTACCGCAAACGGCACATAAAACAGCATACGGTCGTTCTGCGGAATGCCGCTTACCTTCAGCGGCCAATCTTCCGAGGGCGCAGTGCCGCTTTTCTCGTTGCGCTGAAACTGCAACCCAAAGCGTGTGCCATACCAATACTTCGGGTCAAATGGGTCGATGGCGGCAAACCCACCATCGCCTCGGTCAATACCCGTCCACACATTGTTGCCGTTGGTGCGGGCCTTGCTGTTGTCTTGCATACCACCAAAAGCAATTTGCGGGTTGGTGGGGTGCAATGCCACCGATTGAAACTGCAACGTCGCCAGCCCGGTGTTGCGGTCTTGCCAGGTCGCCCCGCCATCACCGCTGCGGTAGAGGCCGCCATCGGTGCCCACCCAAATAATATTGGGGTTGCTCTTGGCAAAAGCGATGGCGTGCAGATCGGGGTGTAGGGTGTTGTTCACTGCCGTGCCTGCGTTAAACGTCCACGCCGCGCCGCCGTTGGTGCTTCTAAACAACGCGCCATCGATGCCGCCAATGTTGTCCGAATACAGCGCGTTACCGCCAGCCAACACGATATTCGCGTTTGTAGGGTGCAGCACAATAAAGTTGTCGTAGCTGCATTGCCCGCCGCAATAGCTGTACTTCAGCGGTTTGGTCGAGCCAGTTAACTGTTCCCAATTGGCCCCACCATCTGTGGTTCTAAATAAATAGCCATCGCTGCCCTGCGAGGTATACACCTCAATCCCCGCATACAGCACGTTGGCGTTGGATGCGCTGATCGCCACCTCCACGCGCCCCAAATCGCCCTGCGGCGAGTAGGACGTTGCCCAACTCGTGCCACCGTTTGTGGTCTTCAACACCCCCACAAAATCGATGCCTGCAAACAACGTGTTGGGGTCGGTGGGACTCATCACCACCGCCGAAGGCGAGGCGCACACGCCCTGCGTATTGCAGTTCTCGTAAATACGTGCCCAGGTGCTGCCGCCGTTGGTGGATTTGTAAATGCCGGGCCGTTGCGCTAGCGGCTTTTTGGTGTAAATGCTTTCGGCAGATGAGGCCGCCACATACAGCGTATTCGCGTTCGTGCGATCCACCACAATATCGGCAATGCCCAGCCCGGCAAATGTGTCCGCGCCAATCAGCGTCCAACTTGCGCCGCCGTTGGTGGTCTTCAAAATACCTGCGCCGTAATACGAATCGCTGCCGTGTGGCTCACCGGTGCCCACGTAAATAATTTCGGCGTTGGAGGGGTCAAACGCCATGGTGCCGATGGCCAACGACGCCTGCCCATCGGATAGTGGCGTCCAACTGTCGCCGCCATTCGTGGTCTTCCACACGCCGCCCTGCGCAGCACCCGCATACACAATGCTGGGGTTGGTGGGATGCACCAAAATCACTGTCATGCGCCCGGCAGAGTTCACCTTCACCACATCGCCCATCAGCTCATCCAAAATAGGTGCGGGGCCAATGCCTTGCCAAGCTGTCGCTTCTGGTTGGTTAGATGCGGCCTGCACCGCAAGCTGGTTTTGCCGCACGGCGTAGCCTTTTTGCATCGCCAGCTCCGGCACGCTGTCGCCCGGGTACGTACGCATCAACCGATACAACTCTTCGCGGCCCTTGCGCTCCAGCGCCTCTTCGCGCGCTTCGTTCTCGCGCTCGCCTGCGCCCTCATCCTCGTTTTCAATCAAGGGCTTGGGCCGCACGCTGCCGTTTATCAATATCGATTGTTCAATCGTGCCAATTGTTATGGGCGGGTCTTGTGGCACCGCCACACGTGGCGGTGGGGCCACGCAAGATGCCAGCATTAACGCTGCGCCCACCATCACCGAAAATGCCGAAAACGTTTTTGAGCTAAATCGTTTCATATTAAATTCCTATTAAATTCCTTCCCCATCTCTAAACTTCTCACTCATGTATTTGTAGCCTGCATCGGCAAACACAGTGACCACGACGCCAGAGCGCAGCCCCGCCGCCACCTGCAACGCGCCCACTGCCGCCGCCCCTGCCGATGGGCTGACAAACAAGCCTTCCTCGCGTGCCAACCGCCCGGTCATCTCGTGCGCGGCCTCGCTGTCTATGCCCAGGTTCACATCCGCCAGCCCCGCATCGTAAATGCCGGGCACTATCGCCGTGGGCATGTGCTTCCAGCCTTCAATGGCGTTTAGGGGAGCATCGGGTTGCAAAGAGGTGCAATGCATGTGTGGATTCAGTTCGCGCAAACGGCGGGCCGTGCCCACAAAGGTGCCACTCGTGCCCAGCCCAGCCACCAAGTGCGTCACCTGCCCGTTCGTCTGCCGCCAAATTTCCTCGGCGGTCGTCTGGTAATGCGCGCGCCAGTTGGCCTCGTTATTGTATTGGTCGGCGTAGGTGTACTGCGCCGAATCATGTGCATAAATCTCGCGCACTAACTCAATCGCGCCGTCGCTGCCTTCCATCGCACTGCTGAACTCAATCTCTGCGCCATACGCGCCCAGAATAATTTTGCGTTCGCGCGTCACGTTGCCCGGCATCACCAGCTTCACCTTGTAACCCAGCGCCGCACCCAGCATGGCGTAGGCAATGCCCATATTGCCACTGGTGGCGTCCAGCAAGGTCTTGTCGCGGGTCAGTTGTTTTGTTTTGATGGCGTTACGAACGATGTTCCAGGCCGCACGGTCTTTTACGCTGCCGCTGGGGTTAAACCATTCGGCCTTCGCCAACACGCGCACACCGGGGGCCAAGCCCGCCGTCACCCGCGTCAGTTCAATCAACGGCGTGTTGCCGATTAATGTTGTTATCGAGTAATCCATGAATAAGAATGCGGAATAAGAATTAACCACGAAGACACAAAGAAACACAAAGAAACACAAAGAAACACAAAGAATTTGAAGAACATCAAAACCCTTTCGTAGTCTTTGTGCCTGCTTTGTGTTCTTCGTGTCTTCGTGGTGAAAATCCGCCGTCAACGACTAACCCCATCCACCCGCAACAACACCCGCTGCGAAAGCCCAAACGCGACCAATGCGGGCAGAGTAAACACTACTGCGCCCGCCATCACCAGCGCCCAACGCGTGGCATCCAGTTGCTGCAACTGCTGTAAGCCTACCGCAAGCGTGTAAAGCTGTGGCGTTTTTAAGTACATCAGCGGCGAGGCCGCGTCTCGCCACAACGCCAGAAAGGCCAACAAGCCCACCGCCAGC
The DNA here is from genome assembly GCA_043748055.1 of Roseobacter sp. Taxonomy (GTDB): domain Bacteria; phylum Chloroflexota; class Anaerolineae; order J036; family Brachytrichaceae; genus JANMVQ01. The sequence goes on along the minus strand of JAYTNY010000337.1, from coordinate 3,337 downwards.
AGGGTGGGCCGCGCCAACGGCAAGGCAATGCGCCACCATGTCGTCCACACGCCCGCGCCATCCATCGCTGCTGCATCCAAAATTTCTGGGGATTGGTTTCTGAAGGCGCGATAGAACAGCAGCACCAGCACCGGCTCGCCGCCCAGCAAGGCAGGCAGCCACAACGCCCACCACGAATCAATCAACCCCAGCCATTTCACAATCAAAAAACGCATCAGCCACAAACTGCCCAGCGGCGTCATTAACGCCACAAACGAGAGCGCCAGCCAAACGCGTTGCCCGCGCTCGCCCAGTTGTGCCATCGCAAAGCCCGCCCACGAGGCCGTGAGCATTGCCAGCAGCACCCCCACGCCCGCCACAAACACCGAGTTCAGCAAATAGCGCGCATACGGCACATCCACAAAGATGCGGGCGTAGTTCGACCAGGCCGGTGCGGCCACAAACCATGCCGCCCGCACGGTGAGTGGCTGGTCGAGTGGGCGCAACGAGGCGACGATGGACCAGATGAGCGGCAGCATAAAGACCGCTGCAATTCCAATCAGCAGAAAGTGAATTGCGGCTTGCCCGAAGAGTTTGTTCATACCACTTGGATTCCAGGCTCTAGCCGGTTAGTAACGTTTGTATTAGCCATGTAACCGGCTAAAGCCTGGAATCCATGAACCTGCGCCCAGCCACAATAGCACCCACACCCAGCCCCAACATCACCACGGCCAATGCCGCGCCGTAACCAAAATGCAGCGAATCGAACGATTGCTGATGGGCATACAGCGGCAGAAAAAGCGTGGCATACAGCGGGTCGCCGCCGGTCATAAAGTACGACGAGGCAAAGGTGAAACGAAAGCTATAGACAAAATCGCTGGCGGCCAACAGGGCCAGCCAGGGCCACATATGCGGCAGCAAAATGTGCCACACCATGCGCAGGCTATTTGCGCCATCCACCCGCGCCGCATCCAAACTTTCGGGCGAGGCCGCGCGCACGGCGACCAATAAAATCAAAAAGCCTTCGCCAATCTCTAACACCGCCATCATCACAAACACCCACTTGGCGGCGGCGGGGTCGGCCAGCCAGCCGGGTGCGGGCAGGCCCAGGCCGCGCAGCACAAAGTTGATGGGGCCATACAGCGGGTTGACGAACCACAACCACATCAGGGCATAGGCGGCCTCGGGCACGGCGGCGGGCAAGGCCACCGCCATACGATAGACCGTTGCGCCGCGCCGGTCGGCCCGCAACAACAGCGCGGGCAGCAGCGCCGCCAGCGCCCGCAGCGGCACCGAGGCTGCAATGAAGAACAGCGAGTTGCCCAGCGCCTTCCAGAACAGCGGGTCGCGCCATAGCGCGGCATAGTTTCGCAGGCCCACCCACTGCGGCGGCGAAAGCGCATCGTATTCGGTGAACGATAAGCCGAGTGCCATCGCCATCGGCAGCGCCATCAACACCCCCAGCCCCAATGCGTAGGGTGCAAGCATGAGGACGAGGAGATGCGATGGGCGACGTTGGCGCATTTGAAAATCACGCTCACTTTCGGATTCCAGGCTTCAGCCGGTTAGCAACTCTGCGACACAGCTAGTAACCGACTAAAGCCTGGAATCCAGTTCCGAAGCGGGTTGTGAGGTTACTTGAGTAACTCGGCGGCCTGCGTTTCCAAACTCGTCGTCACCTCGGCCACGGTCTTTGCGCCGTAGTACGCGCCCTCCAACTCTTTGGTGATCTTGCCCTCCAACGTGATCCACTCTGGGTGCGCGGGCGCGAGGCGAATATTAGGGATGGCATCCAACCAAATCTGGCTGTTCTTGGGCTTGGCGTTGGGGCCTAGGAACACGGGCGATTGGGCCAATGCTTTGAGCGACGGCACCAGCCGCCCGATCTCGGTGAGCTTGGTTTGGCCCGCGGGCGAGGCGAAGAACTCGATCAACTTCCAGGCAGCGTCTTTGTGTTGGGACGAGGCCGCGATGCAGTAGCCATCCGAATGCAGAATCGTCGCTTTGGTTTTGCCTGCCGGAATGGGGGCGACATCCCAATCAAATTTGTTGCCAATGGTGGCGCGGAAGGTGGGCACCACGCGGCGGCTATCCATAAACAGGCCCAGGCGGCCATTGACGAAGCGCGTGGGTGCATCTTCGGATTTGTCGGCGGCGGCATCCGGCGAGATTTTGTATTTCGTCTGAAAATCGACATACCACTGGATGGCTTCTTGGGCGGCGGGCGTACTCAGCAGCAGTTGGGTGGGGCGCATCTGTTGATCTACGACCTCGCCGCCGTTGGCCCACACAAAGGGCGCAATGCGAAAGAAACTGATCTCTGCGCCGTAGCCATAAATCGGGCCTTCCGGCGACTTTAGGGCGGCGATTTTTTGGGCCGCGTTCAAGAAGTCGCTCCAGGCCCAATCATTTTTGGGGTAAGGCACCTGGGCTTGGTCGAACAAGGCCTTGTTGTAATACATCACCGGGCTGGAGATATTCTGCGGCAGGCAATTTAGTTTGCCTTCGTAACGATAAGCGTTGAGAGCTTGCTCGTAAAAGTCATCAGCCTTAATCACGCTGCTCTTGGCCAGGTACTCGTTCAACGGCTCCAGTTGGTTCTTGGCCGAGTACGGCACAGCGCGGTGATAGTTGAGGAAGAACACATCTGGCGGCGTGCCAGCGGCAAAGTCGGCGGCCAGGCGCTTGCGGTAATCGGCACCCGAGGGGATATGGGTGAGGGCCACGGTAATGCCGGGATTTTTCTCGCCAAAGGTTTTGACGAGGTCTTGAAAGGCGTTGAGTTCGGTGGGGTCGCCGGAGATCATTAAAGAAATATTGCTGCTAGTTGTGTCGGTTTCTGTGTTGCCCAACTTGGGTGCGAGGGCAGCGGGTGGCGCCGCGCACGCACTAAGCGCAATGAGTAATGCACTGACTAGAAATTTTCGAGACATTATTTTTTCTCCTTCATACACGACACAGACGGAACCCCGACCCCTAAAGGGGTGTCGCCGAACTTCGCTGTAAGTTCCTCCTTACATTACATTTGCACATTGCATAAAGAGAAACTGAAATAGAAAATCGAGGACTCCCCTTTAGGGGTCGGGGGTTCTTACTTCGCGCCCACCGCAAACACCTCGCGCTGGAAGAACCAGGCGAACGGCACCCAGTTGAAGGCGACGTGGCGCAGAGCATTCAGCACGGTGTTCTCGTTGCGGTTTTGGGGGGGCGTATCCAGCCACACTTTTACGGCCTTAAAGCTGGCGCGGGTGAGGTAGCGGCGCATGCGCAACAGGTCTTGCTCGTTCACATGCACCTCCGTGTTCACCTCAACGTTTAGGGCGCGGGGGTTGGCTGGGTATTTCTCGCCCTGGCCCAT
>JAYTNY010000336.1:0-4712 GCA_043748055.1 Roseobacter sp. | reverse complement strand
GCCAATTCTTCAAAGCAACGACGACGTAGATTTAATCTCGCTCAACACCAAACTCGTCTGAATATGCGCCTTGTCCAACATCGGCGTAAGCTGCACATTCACAAACTGCTCCAGGTGTTGCCGGTCTCGCACCACAACCTTTAACACATAGTCGTGTTCGCCCGTCACATGAAAACACTCCAGCACTTCGGGCATCGCGATCACCGCTGCGCGAAATTTTTCTTCCTGCTCGCGTTGATGCAACTGCATGGCGATCTGCACCAGGCAGACCAGATCGAACCCCAGCTTCTCTCGATTCAGCACCGCCACAATACGTTCAATAAAGCCTTCGTCTTGCAAACGCTTTACCCTAGCACTGGTGGCTGGCTGCGAGAGATGCACCTGCCGGGCCAGATCAGCATTGCTGCTGTTGCCGTTCTCTTGCAACAGCTTTAGCAAAGCCAGGTCAATCTCATCCAGCGTACTCGCCGAGGTTTTTATCATGCTGCATCTACGCTTTCAATAGGCCTTGTTGGCTTTTATTGAAGTTGAGCGAAAGTCCGAAAACTATAAGGCTAAACGCGGGTTTGGCTTGCGATTATTTGGTCATGCGGGGTAGCCGCAGGCTTCAGCCTGCGCCAAAATATGAAAAGCCGCGACACAAGCCTTACTTTGTGGCTTTCGTTACTCATATATGAAGCGCAGTCTAAAGCCTGCGGCTACCGAGTCACTGCCACCCGTTGCACCACATCCAAGAAATTTTCAACGTCCTCGTCCGTCGTATCAAAGCTCGTCATCCAGCGCACTTCGTTGGCAGCCTCGTCCCACACATAGAAAAAATACTGTTCTTGCAGCAGCGCAATGCAGGCGTGCGGCACAACCGCAAACACCGCGTTGGCCTGCACTGGTCGGCTTAGTTGGATGGCCGGAATGTGCGCCACGCCCGCCGCCAACTTCTGCGCCATCTGGTTGGCGTGGCGCGCACTGTGCAGCCACAGGTCGTTGCTTAGCAACGCCTCGAACTGCGCAGCCACAAAGCGCATCTTGCTGGCAAGCTGCATGGCTTGTTTGCGAATAAATTTCACATTGCGGCCCAAGACCTCACCCCCGACCTCTCTCCTCAGAGGAGAGGGGAGAAAGATCACCGCTTCGCCCAACATCAACCCATTTTTTGTACCGCCAAAGCTCAGCACATCCACGCCGCAGTCGCGCGTAATCTCGCGCAAGCCACACCCCAACGCAGCAGCCGCATTGCTAATGCGCGCGCCATCCATATGCAACAACAAGCCTTGTGCATGAACAAAATCCGCAATCGCCCGCACCTCGTCTGGCGTGTACACCGTACCCAGCTCGGTGGTTTGGGTGATGGAGACTGCGCGAACCTGGACGTGATGCTCAACCCCAATATCTTTGATGTGCGGGGCGATCAAGTCCACCGTCAGCTTGCCGTCTTGCGTGGGCACATCAATCAGCTTGCAACCGGTGAACTTCTCCGGCGCGCCGCATTCGTCCACATTGATGTGCGCGGTCTCGGCACAGATCACCGCGTGGTACGGCTGGCAGATAGCGCTCAGCGCAATCACATTGGCGCCCGTGCCGTTGAAGACGAAATACACCTCAATGTCCTCGCCCAAATGCTCCTTAAATTTGGCGATGGCGCGCCGGGTGTACGCATCGTCGCCATAGCCCACCACATGGTCGGTGTTGGCATTGGCGATGGCTTGCAGAATCGTCGGGTGTATGCCCGCGTTGTTGTCGCTGGCGAAGCTGCGGAAGTTTGTCATGGGGTTTACCCATTGTAATGAAATATGCCTCACCGCACGGTGTATCCTTGCCCCATGTCCATTTCTATTCGTATCCCAACGCCGCTGCGGCCCTATGTGGGCGGCGCAAAAGCGGTTGATGCCGAGGCAGGCACCGTAACCCAGGTGCTTAACGCACTGAGCGCCAAGCACCCCGAACTCCAAAAGCATCTGTATAACGAGCAAGGCAAACTGCGCTCGTTCGTCAATGTGTACTTGGGCGATGAAGACGTGCGCTATTTGCAAGGCACCGACACACCTGTGCCGGATGGCGCGACGTTGAGCATTGTGCCCAGCGTAGCTGGCGGCATAGGGGCGATGTATGCATCGCCCCTACCCACGCTCAACAACGACGAAATCCGCCGCTACTCGCGCCATTTAATCTTGCCAGAGATTGGCATGGACGGCCAGAAGCGCTTGAAGGCCGCCAGGGTGTTGTTGGTGGGCGCAGGTGGATTGGGCGCGCCCTCGGCCATGTATTTGGCGGCGGCGGGCGTGGGCACGCTGGGCATTGTCGATTTCGACGTCGTGGATGAGTCCAATTTACAACGCCAGATTATTCACGGCCAAAGCACGGTGGGCCAGCCCAAGATGCAAAGCGCCAAAGCGCGCATCCAAGATATCAATCCAAATGTCAACGTCATCGGTTACGAATTTCCGTTGGACAGCACCAATGCCCTGGACATCTTCAAAGACTACGATGTGATTGTGGATGGCACCGATAACTTCCCCACGCGCTACCTGGTGAACGATGCCTGCGTGTTGCTGGGCAAGCCCAACGTCTACGGCAGCATCTTTCGCTTCGAGGGCCAGGCCAGCGTGTTTTGGGCGCAGCATGGGCCGTGCTACCGCTGCTTGTATCCGGAGCCACCACCGCCGGGGCTGGTGCCAAGTTGCGCCGAGGGCGGTGTGCTGGGCGTGCTGCCCGGTGTCATCGGCGTGATTCAAGCCACGGAAACCGTCAAGCTGATTACAGGTATCGGCGACTCATTAACCGGGCGGCTGATGTTGTATGACGCGCTAGAGATGAAGTTCCGCGAGCTGAAGCTGCGCAAAGACCCAGCCTGCCCCATCTGCGGCGAACACCCCACCGTGACCGAATTGATTGACTACCAGGAGTTCTGCGGGGTGAAGCCCACCGCGCACATCGAGACCAAAGATGGCGTGCCAGAGATTACTGTGCGCGAGTTGAGTGAGCGCCTAAAGACCGGCTTGGAGACCACCAACACGCTGCTATTAGATGTGCGCGAACCCAACGAGTGGGACATCGTTCACCTGAACGAAGCGCGCCTCATCCCCAAAGGCGAGGTGCCGCAGCACATCACCGAGTTTGCGCCCTACGATGAAATTCTGGTGCACTGCCGTAGCGGCGCGCGCAGTGCCGACATCGTGAAGTTTTTGCGCAACGACATTGGTCTGAAGAACGTGAAGAACGTGAAGGGCGGCATTTTGGCGTGGGCCAAAGAGATTGATACGAGCTTGCCGCAGTATTAACTTGAGGGCGTAGCGGAGGCCGAGGCTTTAGCTGGTTACAAACTTGCGCTAAGTCGTAAGTTTTTAGGTGCGTTACTAACCGTCTAAAGGCTCGGCCTCCAACGTGCGGCTCAGCTTAAGGTTGCACGCACAGGAGGACTCTATTGCGACTGCTCATCTCGCGCCTGATGCTTTGCGTCACTCTCAGCGTCACACACGCGCTTGCGTCATCGCCCACGCAAGCTCAATCCCCCCAAACGCCCGAAGCAGGCAGCTTTACCGTAAACAGCGCCCAAGACAACGAGACCGCCGATGCCGTGCTGACCTTGCGCGAGGCCATTCTGGTGGCCAACGGCGGCACCAGCCCCAGCGGCCTCAACCGGCCCGTAACGCTGAGCGAGCGGCTGCAATTGACCGGCTGCCAGTTTGTGATTATTCCGCCTGCACTAACCACCGCCGTTATTTTTGGCGGCTGCGGCGAAAACATAGCCGACACGATCACGGTCAGCGGCATCAGCACCATTACGCTGACAAAGGCACTGCCGACGCTGACCGATAACACCACCACGCTGAACGGTGCGGGGGTACGGCTAAACGCAGCGAATGTCATCAGCAATGCGACGATGACGATTAAGGCGAGCAATACCACGCTGAATAACGTCACCATCATCAACACACCCAGCGATGCCGCCGACATAGAAATTTTGGGCGGCACGGCAAACACGTTACGCAACCTCGCGTTGGGGACGGATGCAGGTGCCGCACCATGTAGCTCAAGCGCAGTCTCCCGGTTTGGCGCGCACGGCATCCACATCCACAAAGCGGTAACTGGCACCGAGAGCGCAGGCACGGCGTATGTGTTTGCCAACACGATTGGGTGCCACAGCAAAGCGGGCGTGTATTTGGACAGCGCGGATTTTGTGCACATCGGCGAGCGGGCCAACGGCACGCTGGCTGCCAACTACATTGGCCTGAACAGCGCAAAGCAGGCTTTGCCCAATGGCGCAGGCATTCGGGTGGATGTGGCTTCGGGCGTGAACGCCACAACAAATCGCATCGTCGGCAACACCATCGGTGGCAACACGGGCAACGGCATCGAGTTGATCGGCGAGCCGGGCTTTGGCAGCGCGGCCAAACGCGTGGAGAAAACGACGATCATTGGCAACGCCATCGGTGTAGATGTGGCGAACGGTGGCAGCGGCATTTATTTAAGCGGCACCCACAAAGACAACGTGATTGGCGGCAAGGCCGAGGGCGACCGCAACACGATTTCCGGCAACGGCCAACATGGCATCTTTGCGGAGAACCCCACGCCCATCGCCGGGCCGGATGTGGCGATGGCCTACATCGGCGGCAACCTCATCGGCACAAATTTGACAGGCACAGCGCGGCTACCCAACCAGGGGCACGGTGTGTATCTCAAAAACGCGTCGGCGTTTATTGGCTTGCTCAGCACCT
>JAYTNY010000335.1:0-5745 GCA_043748055.1 Roseobacter sp. | reverse complement strand
TTTGGCGATATGAAAGCCGGTGTAGAGGCAATTGCCGCTGGTGCCGTCGATGCAATTTCAAAAGAGGCATTACCTCAAGAGATCAAGGATCACATTGATAAGGAATTGGAGGATGTGTTTTGCAACCAGCACTTCGAGATTATGGAAATTAGTTGGCCTCATAAAATGACCTCAGCAAGTGTTGCTCAGTTATTGTGTCCAGAACAAAAGATGCCAAGCGATGAAGTAACCACTGCAATTCGCAAAGTGTTCTGCAAACAAGAAGCCAGCTTTATAAGACTTAGAAATATCGAAGGTGCTTTGCGAACACCTCGTTTCTCAGCGCATACCCAAAAGGTTGTTTTGAAAGCGGAACTTTCTAATAGTGCTGCTCAGGTACTGAAACTAGCACGAAGAGCCGAGATTGATAAAGAGGTCGAGCGATATAAAAAATACATCCTCAACAAACTCAACGGAGGTAACTACGCTCATCAGATAAAGAACGAGTTGCGGTGGGCTATTGGTGCTTGTACATACGAGTATCACAGTGGTTCGGTGACCTTCACCGAATACTTCCGGCAAAACCCTGCCCCACAGATTTATCATGTGCTGGAACAGTTGTGTAACAAAGTCTGGCAGATTCACTACCGCAATGCCCCGTGGAATAAGATATCTCGGTGCAAAATATATACCGATGTTTGGGGAACGGGTTGGCGACGGCGGGTGGATTCATATCTTCTGACAGCCCGCGATGAGCGATCTTTCGTCAGCTTAAGATGCGACCTGATAGACCCTGTTTCGTGGCTCAATAACCATCATGAAGTGTGTGATCCAACCTATCAAAAAGATAAAGACGAGTTGCCGCAGGCCGTTATCCATGGTGATTTGCGTGGTGATAACTTTCTTGTTGACGATCATCAACAACTGTCATTAATTGATTTTGAAAGAACTGGCCCGGGTCCGTTGGCACAAGATTTTGTTGAGCTTGAGGTGGATATTCTGACCAATATTTCAGCAGCAGGCGGAATTGAAGAACATAACCTTGCGCAGTTTTGCGAATTAGTTATCAGTGTTTTAGACTCGTCTCGGCTTGATCGGCGAGGCAATTACTCAGAGCCAGAGGACGACAATCTAAAAAAGGCGAGCAAGGTAATTTTCGAGTTGCGCCGTATTGCGAATCATTACATGCTGGGTGGCCCGGAAGAGAATCGGCTGAGTGAATATTTATATGGGCTGCTATTCAATACAGTTTTTCGCGCGACTTGGTTGACAGATGCCCATGATGTCGCACATGTGCGTGAGCGATCGTTTTTGTTGGGTAGCCTTATTTGCTATCGTCTAAATTATTTTGGTAATGCGGACTGGGTGAAGAATCTCCCTCCTGATTTACTGAAAAGACTCACCCTACAGTTCAATCGAACTAATGAGCCATCTCTACGCAATAAACTTGGATCGCGCAGGGAACTACGTGACCAAATACGAAAATCGTTTAATTCGGATGAACTCAAGATAATCTGCGCAGACAACAAAGTATCGTACGACGAACTTGGAGACGGCAACAAATTTGAAGCCTTTATTGAGTACTTCGAAAAGCGCGATGAGTTAGACAGACTGTTGAACATACTCATGAACGAACGCCGCACAATCCCCTGGTCCACCTTCTTCACCCCACCCCATGCCTGAAATCGGCCCGCCCCACCCCCTCACCTACCGCAGCGAAGTGACCACGCCGCTGTTCGATGCCATCCATAGCGGCGATTCGTCCGTCATCGTCGGCGCGGCCAGCATGGGCAAATCGCGCCTCGCCCATTTTTTGCAGCGCGCAGATGTGCAACACCATTACCTGGCAGACCGCTACGACAAAACTCTCATCGTTTGGTGCGATTGCAACCGCATGGCGCAAATTTCCGAATGGGGCTTATACGAAATAATGCTCACCGGCTTGTTGGAATCGGCCAGTGAGCGCGATGCAGCCCCAGACCTATGTGCCGAATTAAGCAAGCTGCGCGCCGAGTCCGTCGTTGCGCAGAATGCGTTGTTGGCCCAGCGCAACTTGGAATGGGCGGCGCAATTGGCAAGCCGCCGCTGGGTGTTGTGCATCATCCTCGACGAATTTGATGAGACCTTTCGCGCATTGCCGCCCCAGGCGCTGGCAAATTTACGCGCGTTGCGCGACCGCAATCGCTATAGCCTGTGTTATACGTTGTTGGTGCGCGACACGCTGGCACGCTTGCGCCCGCAAAACGACGTTGAAGGCTTTGGGGATTTATTCATGCGCCCAGCCATTGGCCTGGGTCCCTATCAACAAGACGACGCACAGCGCGTCCTCCAGCAATTGGCGGAGCGCAAACACAAAACGCTCTCTCCATCCATGTGCGCGCATCTGCTAGATTTAAGTGGCGGCCATCCCGGTCTGCTCGTTGCCTTAGTAGATGCGGTTGAAGATCCGGTTATCGAAGATGCCGTGCCGCAGAATCCGTTAGAGCTTCAGCCCATTCGCAATGAATGCGCCAAACTCTGGCGAGGTCTGGCGCATGATGAGCAACAAGCTCTCAATCATCTTGCGCAAGATATAGCCGTTGCGGACAAAGACACGCTGGCTGTCCTGCAATTAAAAGGATTGCTGCACAACGCGCATCAGAATTCATGCGCCATCTTCACGCCGCTCTTTGCGCAATACGCGGCCATGCAAAACACTTCCACAGATCGGTTGTGGGTAGATACAGATGCCTGCGCCGTGTATGTGGGTCAGAAAAAAATTGAAGGCTTTGCCGCGAAAGAATTCGCATTGCTTACGTATCTTTATGCGCATCTCAATCATGTCTGTAAGCGCCAGGAGTTGCTCGCGCATCTCTATCCAGATGATAAATTGCTTGCGCCCTCCGACAATCGGTTAGATTCGTTGGTAAAGCGCACCCGCAAACGGCTGGGCGAAAATAACCACGCGCCAAAATATTTAGTTACCGTGCAAAGCGTCGGATTCAAGTTATTGGAAGCATAGGCAAGGTAGCCGACCGGATCTAATCCTTATTCGTCTTTACTTCACCGTCGGCAAAATCACATCCCGAATCAACTCATACACCGCTTGCTCTTGCGCGCCCGCCTGCCCGCTATTCACCTCGTAAGTCGCCGTCGTCACCACAATCAGGTCCAGCTCGGGCAGGGCCACAATGAACTGGCCGCCGTAGCCATAGGCCACGATGGCGTTGCTGCGCGCATCGTAGTAGCCGCGCTCGCGCAGCCACCACAAATAGCCATACCAATCCACGTTGGCGGCTGGGCCTTGTGATGTGGTGGTCAAGCTCACCCAATCCGCAAGTACCACTTGTTGACCCGCCCATACGCCCCGCTGCAAGTAAAGCTGACCCAGCTTCGCCATATCTCGCGGGGTTAGGCGCAACAAGGTGCCGCCTACGGTGGTGCCGTTGGTCAATTGCTGCCACTCAAACTCGTGAATATTTAATGGCGCAAACAAATGCTGGGCCGCAAACGCCTTCATCGAAACGCTGGTGGCTTGCTGCACAATGGCCGAGACAAGCTGCACATCGGCAGTGCTGTAGTTCCAAGCCTCGCCAGGTGGGTGGGTTACGGGCAGGCTCAGAATGGCCTCGGTCAAGTCTTGGCTTAGCAGCGTCGCGGGGTCGCCCAACAAGCCATCGTTCGAGGCTTGTTCGCTCCATTCCAAACCCGAACGCATCATCAGCAAGTGGCGCAGGGTGATGTCTTTTTTGTCGGCATGTTTACCCCCTTCAAAATACGCAGGCAGCAATTCCGGCAGCTTGGCATCCAGATTCATCAGTTTGCCCTGCGCCTGCGCCACACCCACCACCGCCGAGGCAAAGCTCTTGGTGACCGAAGCCACGTCATGCAGCTTGGTTGCGTCATAGTTATTGAAGTAGCTTTCGTAAACCAGATAGCCGTTGCGAATGATCAGCACGCCATCCACAAACGGCAGCGTCCGCGTAACGGCGTCGGCAACGGCGGCCAGCTTGGTCTCGTCAAAGCCGCGCCGGGCGGGCGAATCGGTGGGCCAGGTGAATGACGTTGTCGTAGGCGATGGCGTGGGCGTAAAAGTCAGGGTCGGTTGGGCCGTTGGCGTTACGGTTGATGTGGGCGCAACAGGCGTTGATGTGAAGGTGGATGTTGGCAAGTTGGTCGCTGTTGCCCTTGGTGTGGGTGTCGGTGTTGGGGTGGGGGCCGCCATGCTGCACGCACACACAAAGACGAGCGGGAGATAGACCAAATGAGTAGGCACTTTGGTGATTATAGAATTTCACCCATGAGTGCAGTTGCCCAACCCAAAACCCAAAACCTAAAACCTAAAATCGTCACCCTCGGCCTGGTGCAAGAAACCTGGCACCGCGACCCGGCCGCCCACGCCGAGGCCTTGCGCAAAGGTGTGCTGCAAGCCGCCGCCCAGGGCGCGCAACTGGTCTGCCTGCAAGAACTCACCCTGCACCGCTACTTTGGCGATGTGAAAGACAAGAGACTATTCAAGCTAGCCGAGTCGCTGGAGAAAGGCCCCACCGCCAAACTTTGCAAACAACTCGCCAAAGAAGCAGGCGTGTTCGTCGTCGGTTCGCTCTACGAAAAAGCATCCCAGCATCACAGCACTAAAGCATCTCTTTTCAACACCGCCATCATCGCCTCGCCACAGGGCAAGTTCTTCGGCTTCACCCGCAAGCAGCACATCCCACATGGCATCGGCTACAACGAGGACTTTTACTTTGAACCAGGCGATAGTGATTACCCGGTGCACGATCTGGGCTTCATCAAGCTCGCCATACCGACTTGCTACGACCAGTGGTTCCCCGAGCTGGCGCGCATCTACGCCCTCAAAGGCGCGGAGCTTATCGTCTACCCAACGGCGATTGGCAGCGAGCCAGGCCACCCCGGCTTCGACTCGCAGCCGCTGTGGCAACACACCATGACCGCCCACGCCATCGCCAACGGCGTGTTTGTGGCCGCCGTGAATAGAACCGGCGATGATGAAGATGCCGCTGTAGACAAGCGCCAAAAAGTCACGTTCTACGGCTCATCATTTGTGTGCGAACCCACAGGCAAGCTCATCGCCCAGGCCCCACGCAATCAGCCCGCCGTCGTCGTCGCTCATCTAAACTTTGGCGTGTTCGACTTTTGGCGCAAGCTCTTTCCGCTGCTCACCCAGCGCCAACCAAAGACTTACAAGCAGTTATTGCGTGCGTTGTAGTCGGTGTTCGATCTTGTCGTAACTTTATCAATACACACCTGCTCGGCGCAACTGTTGATCTAATTCACCAGCGTCCCGCCGCTGGGTGTTCGGCCAAACAAACATGGCTTCTTTGCCCTGATCGTAAATCTCACCTACTTCCTTCTCGTTTAGCACTTTCATCGCTTGCGTCTATATTCTGGCATCATTTCAGCTCTCCTGAGCTGAACAGTTACATGGCTTCTGTATTTATTCATGGGTTTATCGTTCTAACGTTATGCGCGCTGGTCGGCGGGTTGGCCTTTGCGCCGTTCACTATGCGCTCGGCCAAAGCGGCTGTAGCGAAAGAGTTTGCTGAATTGGCTCAACGCAAGTGGCTTTCGTTTTGGCTAATTGCCAGCGTGTTGGCCGTTGTGCCCGCCGCGTTTTTGCGCGCGCCCGCCTGGGTGTTGCTGGCGCGTTTAGCGTTGCTGGTGTTGCTGGCCGAGCTGTTAAAGCGCCGCCGCGAGACAAGCTGGCCTGCGCTGGCCTTGGGCGCGGCGCTACTGCTAACCCAAAGCCTCAGCAGCCGCAGCGCA
>JAYTNY010000334.1:0-1565 GCA_043748055.1 Roseobacter sp. | reverse complement strand
AGTCTTTTTCTCTGGCGCGATTACATTGTTGGTGTACCTGCCCATTTTGCTGATGACAACTCCTGCCACTGGCGCACCATACCCAAATAGCCATTGTTGATGACAGCTATTTTGATGTTCAAGCCTTCCTGCACCACCGTCATCAATTCGGGCAAGCTCATCTGGCTACCGCCGTCGCCGCCAATGGCCCACACCTCATCATCCGGTCGGCCAAACTTTGCGCCAATCGCGGCGGGCAACGCAAAGCCCATCGTGCCCAAACCACCGCTGGTGATTAACTGATTCTTGCGCTTGTGCTGAAAGTACTGCGTCTCCCACATCTGGTGCTGGCCCACGTCGGTGCAAATCGTCGCGTTGCCGCCAGTCTCCTCCCAGATGGTGCGAATGACTTGCGGGGCCAACAGCATATCGGTGGGCAGCGTGCTGTTCAACACATTGCGCTCGGTTGTGTCCTTGCGCCAACTGTTGATCTTGTCCATCCAACCGCCGTAGGCCTTCTTCTCCACCAACTCGGTCAGCGGGCCGAGCAAATCTTTGACGCTACCCACAATGCCTACATCCGCAGGCACGTTCTTGTTAATCTCGGCAGGGTCAATATCAAAGTGAATAACCTTTGAGTTCTTGGCATAGGTGGCCAGATTGCCTGTCACGCGGTCATCAAAGCGCATGCCCAATGCAATTAATACATCGGCATCAAAAATGGCCTGGTTCACATATGCCTCGCCGTGCATACCCATCATGCGCAAGTTGAGGGGATGATCTTCATCCAACACACCGATGCCCAGCAACGTGGTGGCGACGGGGATGCCGCTCTTCTCCACAAACGCTTCGAACTCAGCATGGGCGTTGGCGTGCTTAATGCCCTGGCCCGCCAAGATGATGGGGCGCTTGGCCTGCCCAATCAATTGGGCTGCCTGCTGCAGCAACCCGCGCGCGTCTTGGTTGCTGGGCCGCAGCGCCTTATAGCCGCGCAATTTCACATCGGTCACGGGCGTGTATTCGGCCATCTTCTGCTGCGCGTCTTTGCAAATATCTACCAGCACCGGCCCCGGCCTGCCACTGCGGGCGATGTAAAACGCCTCGGCCATCACCTCGGCAATATCCTCGACCCGCGTCACCAAATAGTTGTGCTTGGTAATCGGCAGCGTAATGCCAGTCACGTCGGTCTCCTGAAAAGCATCCGAGCCGACTAGATGCGATGCCACCTGCCCCGTGATCGCCACGACGGCGGACGAATCCATCATCGCATTCGCCAAGCCGGTCACCAAGTTCGTTGCACCGGGGCCGCTGGTCGCCATGCAAACGCCTACCTTGCCCGTCGCCCGAAAATAGCTATCCGCCGCCAACGCCGCGTTCTCCTCGTGCCGCACCAGAACGTGCTTTACGCGGTCGCGGTAATCCCATAGCGCGTCATATGTCGGCATAATCGCGCCGCCTGGGTAGCCAAAGATCAGCGGCGATCCCTGGTGTATCAGGCTCTCCAAAATAATTTGTGCACCCGTCAGTTTTGCCATTAGTACTCCTTAAACTCCAACAAAAAAGCCCTCCGTCTAGGAGGGCTTATC
>JAYTNY010000333.1:0-6975 GCA_043748055.1 Roseobacter sp. | reverse complement strand
AAGTTGAACATGACGATGGCCATGACGGCGAACACTAGCATGGCGGTAATGCTCTCGCGGGTGCGCAGCTCGGTAAGCGCATCTTTGCGGAGGATGGCGAGGGCGGCTTGCAGGGTGGTTGGGGATTGGGGATTAGGGATTGGGGATTGAGTCATCGGGCGTTCCCCCCAATCCCCAATCCCAAATCACTAATCCCTACTAGCTTACCCTGCTCCACCTGCACAAAACGCGTTACGCCTTCCAGGCCGCGCCCCAACTCATGGGTGGTCATCACCACGGCGCGGCCACTCAGGGCCACCTCGCGCAGCAAGGCCGAGAGATTTTGGGCCGAGGCTTGATCGAGGCCGGTATAAGGTTCATCGAGTAATAGCAATGGCGGGTTGTGCAAGATGGCACGGGCGATAGTGAGGCGCTGAGTCATGCCGCGCGAGAAGGTGCGGGCGTAGTCGTGGGCGCGGTTCCACAGATTTACTTTTCGCAGGGCTTCTTCGATACGTTGGTCTGGAGATTGGAGATTTACCAAGCCTTGCTTGGGCGAGATTGGAGATTGAGTTGCGCCAATCTCTAATCTCTGATTTCTAATCTCTCTTAGCCCATACATGCGTGCAAAGAAGCGCAGGTTTTCGTAGGCCGTTAAATCTGGATAGACGAGAGAATGATGCGAGACCATGCCGATGTTGGCGCGGGCTTTGGCGGCATCTTTCAGCGCATCTATGCCACCAATGCTTAGTGTGCCGCCGTTGGGCGTGGAGAGCGTGGCGAGGATGCGCAGCAGCGTGGTTTTGCCTGCGCCGTTGGGGCCCAGAATCGTCACAAATTCGCCGCGGTCCACGTAGAGGTCTACGCCACGCAGCACAGGGCGCATGCCGAAGAGTTTGGTGAGGGCGGTGGCGGTGAGGAGCATAACTAATGAATGGGGATTGGTGAATAGTGAATAGTGAATAGTGAATAGTGATTGACTTAATCACCAATCCCTAATCCCCATTCACCAGTCATTAGTCCCAAATCCCTTTCAACTCGTCCTTCAGTTCGCCGCGCCGCTTCTGGTAGTACTCGTCTTTTAGCTTGCCATCGGTGTAATCGGCATCCAGTGCGGCAAGGGCTTGCAACAGGTGTTCGCGTTGTTTTTTGATGGGTTGGGCTTGCGCCGCGCGGATTTTGTTGATGCGGGTGAACACGAGATACGATGCCCCCAGCGCAAGCGCCAATGCCAATAAGCCAAAGCCAATCGACGCCCCATCTGCCCCCACCTGCGGCACGGCGCGCGGCTGCCCGCTAATGTCGAAGCTGATCGCCGTGTTCGCAGGCACCGGCTTCTCTGCGGCGAACAAAATGAAATTGCCATTCGGTGTGGCCTGTACGCCTTTGTTGATGAGGCCCGTAACTGTGAGCGGCGTGCCTGCTGTTTTGATCTCGGCCAGCAACACGCTTAGGCTGGTCACCGGGTAATCCAATTGGCGGGTGATGCGTTTGCCGTTGCGATAGGGAATATCGTAAAGCAGCGTCACTTGTGTAGTGCGGTCGCCCGGCTCCACCAAATCGTTATAGAAAAACTCGGTGCCGCTAATCGTCACGCGGTTGGCGAACTGCGGTGGGTCAAAGCGCACGTTGCGCGCATCCTCCGGCAGACTAAAGTGCAGGCTGCGGTTGTTGCCGCCCGCTTTTTGCACAAACGCCTTGTCGCTCTTGTTGTCAAAGAAATACACCTCGACCACCGAGAGGCCGCTCTCGCTCACATCTTGCACAAAGTAATACATCTCTGGCACGCTAATTGCGTCTGGTTTGTCCGTCACCTCGAACACCGGCAGCAGGCCGGTGACGACTTGAGTGTTGGTAAATAACTGTTGGGGTGGGGCAAAGAACTTGATGCCATCGTGCAACAACTCGGCCTGGTAAAAATAGTCCTCGCGCTGCGGCAGCTTGTCGAACGAGACAAAGCCATCCGCCCCCAAATTCACCGTGCGCGAGAACACCTCGCCTCCGCCGGTCGAATCGTAGGCGCGCAACGTAACGGGCGACTGCGCAAACATCGCAGGCGGCAACGTGGCATTGGCGGCCTGGAACAAAATTTGGCCCTCGCCCAGCACGGCGGCATTGCGGATGGCGTTCGGGTCGGCATACGCATACGCCAACGAGCGCACATAGTCGGCCAATGTAAACCGCTGCGCTTCGTCCAGCTTGAGGGCGCTGTGCGGTGCGCCGCTCATCATCGCCCCCGAGATGTCCACGAGCGAGGTTTGTGCCAACCAGTTCAAGTCAGTAAAGTTGATAACGTTAGTAGCGTTATCAACGTTGCCAACGCCGCCCTGGTGGCAGGCGGCGCACTGTTGCGCGAAGAGCTGGTTGCCGCTCGAAATGGTTTCTGAAGAGGTGCCCAGTGCCCAGACGTACGAGAGCACATCCCAGCGTTGTTGCGCGTTCAGCGAGCCTGAGAACGGCGGCATCAGGTTTTGGATGCGGCCATTGGTAATCACGATATGCCACTCGCTGGGCTTTACGCCGCGTCTGCGGGCTGGGGCGATTAAGTTGGCGACGATTTTGTTTTGCGCTTTGAGTTGTGCGGCGCGCGGACCATCCCCTGCGCCGGTGGGGCTGTGGCAGGCCACGCATTTCTCGGCGTAGATGGCCGCGCCGTTGGCGGCATCGGGCGGTTGCAGCGGAGCCAGCTCGCCATCGTTGATACGGGTGGGGATGACGGCAGGCGTAAGTAGGTTCTCGTTAAATTTGGGACGCGGCGAGAGTGAACAGGCGGTGAGTGCAAAGAAGGAGAACACGAAGAAGCGAAGAATCGAAGAAAAAAAAGAAGAGGGCTTATTTCTTCGTTTCTTCGTTTCTTCGTGTTTATTTTGAAACGACATCATGAGCAGTTGAAGTTTAGCCACGTTTGAGTTTGGCTGCCCGCTTTTGAATCTCGGCTTCAATCTCATCGTCGGCATCGGCGTGGGCAAGTTTTTGTTGATCGAGTTCGCGCAAGATGTCTGCGCCGCGCTTCACCCAGGTCTCGCGCAGGGCTTTGTAATCGTCGTTGTCCATCTTGCCGGTCTTGTGGTCAAAGTCGAGTTCGCGGATGCTGCGGATGATGTTGACGCGCTCGGCCTCAAGTTGGTC
Organism: Roseobacter sp.; assembly: GCA_043748055.1. Lineage (GTDB taxonomy): Bacteria > Chloroflexota > Anaerolineae > J036 > Brachytrichaceae > JANMVQ01. The sequence goes on along the minus strand of JAYTNY010000333.1, from coordinate 3,867 downwards.
TCGCAGCGAGGGCGGTTGCAGGGCCGGAGTCTTCTTGTCCAGCAGCGGCAGGCCAACCAGCAGCGCAATCAGCAAAAACAGGGCCAGGGTGAGGAGGAGGGTTCCGAGGGGCATTTAGGGATTGGGGATTAGGGATTGGAGATTAGGGATTGGAGATTAAACAGGGTTTCTGCTGAATCACCAATCCCTAATCCCTAATCACTCTGTCAATCATCTCGCTCAACCGTTGCTCGCCGATGGGCTGAATGATCACTTCGCGGACGATGCCGCGCTTGTCGATGATGAACGTTTCGGGTGCGCCGGTGATGCGATATTGCTTAGCGATTTTGGATTGCACATCGAAGCCATTGGCGTAGGTGATGCCGTAGGTGGCGAGATAGGCCAGGGCCGATGGCTCGGTGTCCAGCCAATCGACACCGATGAAGACCACATCACGGCCTGCATACTTTTTGTAGGTTGCTTCCAGGTCGGCGGCTTCTTTGGTGCATTCCACGCACCACGAGCCCCAGAAGTTGATGACGACGACCTTGCCCTTTAACGCAGAGAGCTTGACTTCTTTGCCCAGCCCGCCATCGTAGCCAGAGAAAGTGGCGAGCGTAAAGTCGGGCGCGGCGTTGCCGGGGATAGGGCGCGCGCCTTGCTGGCCCGCCAGCCGCATGGCCACCACGCCCAGCGCCACCAACGCGATGATGAGCGCGGCCACGCCTGCGATGAGCAATGGCTTTTTGCTGGCCGGTTGAGCCGGTTGGATTGTTGAATCTGTCGTAACCATGATCTTTGAAAATTCGGATTCCAGGCTTTAGCCGGTTACAAACTCAACTGTGATCCCAATTCACGACGGAGTTACTAACCGGCTAAAGCCTCGAATCCATTAGGACGCGTCTTTGACTTGTTGCTCCAATCGCGTTTCGTAATCACTGGCTTGAGTTGGTGACGCGACTGAGCTGAGTTTGACGGACGACGAGGATCGCCGCGCCACAAACACCGCCAACGCAATCAGCCCGATGACGGCGACTATAGGCATTACCCACATCACCAGCAAAAAACCTTCTTTGGGTGGCTCTTGCAGCACCTGGCTGCCAAAGCGGTCTTTGAAATAGGCCAGCACCTCGGCATCGCTCTTGCCTGCCTTAAGCTGCGTCGTAATCTCCTGCTTCCATTGCGTGCAAGTGTCGGTGGGGCAATCGGCCAAATTGCGGCCTGCGCACGTGGGGCAGTTCAGTTGTTTGGCAATCTGGTACATCTGGTCTTCGGGCTGGGTGGATTGGGCAGAGACGGGCAAGGCGACAAGAAAAAGCAACGCACCTGTAATGAGGAGATTAGAGATTAGAGATTGGAGATTGGCCTGACGCCCTCTCGCAATCCCTAATCTCCAATCTCCAATCTCTCTGCTTAATCTCCAATCTCTAATCTCTAATCCTGATTGCCTTAGGTTTTCACCACAAAGATCACAAAGAAACACAAAGGACTCAAAGATGACTCTTTTTGCGCAATTCTTCGTGTTCTTTGTGCCTTCTTTGTGGTTCAAATCCGAAAACCTAATGCAATCAGTCTCTAATCTCTTCATTTGGCTGGCACCCCCGCCGCCCGGCGCACGGGCACGGCCACTTTCTCGCGTTCCTCAACTTTCCAGAAGGCCATAAAGAAGCCCACAATCATCATGATGCCGCCGACCCACACGTAGTTAAGCAGAGGGTTGATGTAGACCTGAAACGAGGCGCTCTCGCCCATGTTCTCCCAGCCAGCCAGCAATACGTATAGCTCGTTGTGGAAAGTGCCAGCAATATCGGGGATCGTTGCGGTGTGTTGTTGCACTGGGTAAAAGTCTCGGTGCGGGTAGGCTGTGCCCAGCACTGCGCCGGTAGAAACTGAGGTGATCAGCAGGCCTGCCTGGGTCGTTTGGCAATCCTCAAACTCGCAAGGCACTTGGCCCAGGCCGCGATACGTAAACGAATAATCGCCAATCGTAAAGTTCTCGTTCAGCTTCACGTTGCGAATCACATCGTTGCCAAAGAAGCCTTTGCCGATGGCCCCAATGCACACGATGACCACGCCCAGATGCACAAAGTAGCCGCCATAACGCCGCTGGTTTTTGCTGATGAGTTTGCCGAGGGCGACAGGAGCCGACTCGCCGCCCTTAATGCGCGCGCCTACGCCGCGCACGTATTCCATCACAGTTTGGATGAGCGAGTAGGCGCACAGGCCGATGCCAATGACCGCCACCACATCGCGCGAGACCCACGCGAACACAAGCGCCATCACCCCAACCCCCAACACGGCGGGTAACCAGGCCATGCGGCCCAGCGCGCGCGTGCTGGCTTTGCTCCAGGCCATCAACGGCGCAATTCCCATCAACAACACCAGCAGCAGTAACTGCGGCCCGGCCACTTGGTTAAAGAAGGGTGGGCCAACGGTAATTTTTTGACCGCTCACGGCTTCACTCAAAATGGGAAAGATGGTGCCGATAAAAATGGTGAAGGCGGTGCTGACAAACAGCACGTTTTGCAGCAGAAAAATGCCCTCGCGGCTGAAGGCGCTGCTGAGTTGGTTGTCGCTCTTGAGCGCATCTAAACGTGAAAGCCACAGACCCATGCACGCCACCAACATGATGGCCATCGCACCCAGAAAATAGGGGCCAATGCTGCTGGCCGCAAACGCATGTACGCTGGTGAGCAGGCCGCTGCGAATGAACGCCGTGCCAAAAAACATGCTGCTAAACGACATGAGCATGAGAAAGACGTTCCAGTTTTTGAACATGCCTTTCTTCTCTTGAATCATTTGGCTGTGCAAAAACGCAGTGGCAATCAGCCAGGTGATGAGCGGCATGTTCTCGCTGGGATCCCAGCCCCACCAGCCGCCCCAGCCCAGCACATCGTGCGCCCAGCGGCCGCCCAGCAGCAGGCCTGCCGCCAAAAATGCCCAGCCCAATAGCGTCCAACGGCGCGAGGCGCGCAGCCACAAATCATCGCTGCGGCGCATCAGCAAGCTAGAGATGCAAAACGCGAACGGCGCGATGAGGCCGGTGTAACCTGCATACAGCATGGGCGGGTGAATGATCATGCCGGGATGGCGCAGCAGCGGGTTTAGGCCGCGCCCATCTTGCGGCGGGAAGTTAGTGCGTTCGAAGGCGTTGGCCAGAAAGAGTTCGAGAAACAGAAAGAAGCCAAGCGTGAGCGCGACGGTGAGGGTGACGCCGGGCAGCAGTGGCTTATCTTCCTTCCAATCTTTCACCATCATGCCAAATACAAAGCCCGACATGAGCAGGCACCAGAACAAGATGGAGCCTTTTTGGCTGCCCCATAACGCAGTGATGCGATAGAACAGCGGCGTGGCGAGGTTAGAGACTTCGGCCACGTAGTTCACGCCAAAGTCGTGGGTGATGAGTGCAAACCACAGGCCGATGCACCCCACTGCCACCAGCGGAAACGTCACCAGTGCGGCCATGCGTGCGCTCTGCACCAGGCGGTCATCGTTGCAGCGCAGGCCCAACGCAGAAAAGACCGCTGCGTAAATGCAGGCGGCGAAAGCGAGATAGACGGAATAGTGGCCGAGGTCAGTTAGCATGAATTGGCTATTGGCAATTGGCTATTGGCTATTGGCTATTGGCTATTGGCTATTGGCTCATAAATAGCCAATAGCCAATAGCCAATTACTTCGTCGCTTCCTTCATCGCCTCGTACTTTGTGGGGCATTGCAAAAGTAGCGCATCTGGGCTGCTGCCTGCGTGGAACTTGCCATCGGCATTCAGCTTGCCGGTCACAATAGCGCTGGCCTCATGCACCAGCGTATCGGGCTTCACGCCCTTGTAAGCCACGCGCACGCGCTGCGCCGTTGCCAAATTGTGGATGAGGTCCTCGCGTGTGTTCA
>JAYTNY010000332.1:0-4366 GCA_043748055.1 Roseobacter sp. | reverse complement strand
CCCGCGGTGACGACCAAGATGGATGCGTCCGGCGCGATCGACCTGAAGGCGACGCAGGACCGCATCGAGCGGCTGATTCGCGGTGGCGTGTCGGGAATCATCGTGTTGCCGATGCTGGGCGAGAATGCCTCGCTGACCCAGGCGGAGCGGGATTCGGTGGTGTCGGCGGCGCGCGAGGTGATCGCCGGGCGGGTGACGCTGCTCTCGGGGCTAGCGGAACTTTCGACAGTCGACGCGGTGGCGGCGGCGCGGAACTATCGCAAGCTCGGGGCCGAGGGGATGATGGTGTTCCCCAGCCTCGCCTATCGCACCGACCGGCGCGAGACAGCTGCCTGGTACAAGGCGATTGCCGCGGCGGCGAACCTGCCGATCATGATCTACAACAACCCCATCAGCTACAAAGTGGATGTGACGCCGGAGATGTTTAAGACCCTGGCTGACGTGAAGCACATTGAGGCAATTAAAGAGAGCAGCGACAACATTCGGCGTGTGACGGATTTGCGCAACGCAGTGGGCCACCGCTATCAAGTCTTCGTCGGCGTAGACGATTTGATTTTGGAGGGCATTTTGCTGGGCGTGGATGGCTGGGTGGCTGGGCTGGTAAATGCCTTCCCCAAAGAAACGCGCGCTTTGTGGGATTTGGCCAAAGCCGGAAAGTGGGAAGAAGCCCGTGCGCTGTATCGCTGGTTTACGCCGTTGCTGCATCTGGATACGCACCGCAAGCTGGTGCAATATATTAAATTGGCAATGGCGGAAGTGAGCAGAGGCAGCGAAAAGACCCGCGCACCGCGCCTTGCCATTGAGGGGGATGAGCGCAAGCAAGTCTTAAAGATTATTCGTCAGGCGATCAAAACCAACCCGTTGCGGTAACTTAGAAAAACAGGAGGAGCGGAGAAATGGAGATTAAACCCTCCGCTCCTCCGCTCCTCCTGTTTAATTCGCCACCGTCAATGCGCTTCTATCTCCACCCGCTCGGTCTGGGGCAGGCTGCGTCCGCGAACAATAGAGGCGATGATGGCAATGGCCAGCACGGCCAGAATAAACACCATAGAGGCGATGGTGAGAAAGAACTCTGGGTCGGGCGTGATGTTGTGCAGGGCCGACATCAGGGGTTCGTGAAACAACTTCTCGCCCACCATTTTGACACCAACGAACGTGAGGATGACTGAGAGGGCCGGCTTGAGGTAATGAAATTTATCCATCGCACCAGCCAGCAAAAAGTAGAGCGCCCGCAACCCCAAAATTGCCATCACGTTGGAGGTGAAGATGATGAACGGCTCTTTCGTCACTGCAATCACCGCCGGGATCGAATCCACCGCGAACACCAGATCGGTGCTTTCCACGATGAGCAAGACCAGCACCAGCGGGGTAAAGATCAGCTTGCCCGCCTGGCGAATGGCAAATTTCTCTTCATGATATTCGTTGGTCATGGGCAGCACGCGCTTAGCCAAACGCAGCAACGGGTTCTTCTCCAGGTCTGGCTCGCCACCTTCTTTTTGCACCCCCAGCCGAATGCCGGTGTAGATCAAGAACGCACCAAAGATGTAAATAATCCACTCGAACTGATTGAGCAGCGCCGCACCCACAAAAATAAGAATGCCACGCATGATGAGCGCACCCAGCACGCCCCAAAACAACACACGGTGGTGATATTTAGGTGGCACTTTGAAGAAGCCAAACACCAGCACAAATACAAACAGGTTGTCTACGCTCAGTGCCTTCTCCAGCAGCCAGCCTGTAAAGTATTCCACCCCTTGTTTGGGGCCAAGAAAGTAATACACCCCCACGCCAAACAGCAGCGCAATCGAAATCCACAATGCGCTCAGCCAAGCAGCTTCTTTGAGGGACGGCGCGTGGGCCTTGCGGTTCAGCACGCCCAAGTCTAGGGCCAGCAAAACGGCAACAAAGACCAGGAAGCCCGCGTAAAAGATCGGTTGTTCGTAAAACATCGTTGGGGAATGATACCGAGGTTGTATTAGCCCCGTGCTTACGGTTGCTGCGCACCCAGCGCCTCTATATAAAGCGAATACACCGAAGTGCTGCCACACATAAAGAGCCGGTTCTTGCGCACACCGCCAAAGCACAGGTTGGCGCAAATCTCTGGCAAATGAATCTTGCCGATCAGATCGCCATCTGCCGCAAACACCTGCACGCCATAGTTCTCTGCCTCGCCCCAGCCCGAGCTAGACCACACGTTGCCATCCGTATCGCAGCGAATACCATCCGGGAAACCCGGTTTCAAATCCGCAAACTCTTTGCCGCCTTTCAGCTTTGTGCCACCCACCACATCAAACGCACGAATATGCCCCGGCCCGTTCTCGTGATGCGATGCGCCCGTATCCACGATATACAGCCGCTTCTCATCCGGCGAGAAACACAGGCCATTGGGCTTGAAGAAATCATCGGCCACCACTGTGGCTTTGCCGGTCTTGGCATCCAATCTGTAAACGTTGCAGGGCAATTCAAACTCAGACACAAAGCCTTCGTAGTTCAGCAGGCTGCCATAGCCGGGGTCGGTGAACCAGATCGAATCGTCCGACTTCACCACCACGTCGTTGGGCGCGTTTAGGCGCTTGCCATTAAAGCTGTCCATCAACACCGTTACGCGGCCATCGTGCTCGGTGCGGGTTACGCGGCGGGTGCCATGCTCGCAGGTGATGAGGCGGCCTTGCCGGTCACGCGTATTGCCATTGCTGTAATTCGAGGGCTGGCGAAAAACATCTACCTGCCCCGTCGTCTCGTGCCAGCGCAGCATGCGGTTGTTGGGGATGTCGCTGAAGACCAGGCAGCGCTGATCGCCAAACCACACCGGCCCCTCAGCCCAGCGCCCGCCCGTCCACAACCGCTCTACCGATGAATTGCCGATGCGATATTTCTTAAAGCGCGGATCTAAAGTCTCGATGCACGGATCGGGATATTGCGCCAGATTATTTTGCCAACGAACGTGGTTAGGGTCTGTCCACTGCGAGGTTTGAGAGGTGTCCATGTGCGCAAAGGTACTGCGCGTGGCAATATTTGGCAATTGGCACGTCGCTCAAAAAGACTGCGCTTTTACAAACGCCATTAACCGCTGCGCTAAGTCTGGCGCTTGCGCAAATTGATTCCGGCGCAACCAGCTATATTGCTGCCAGTCATCCCATTGGCGCATCAACCTGCGCCACGCCTCGCCCAACAGTGCCGCGTTGGTCACGCCATTCCACGCCAGGTACACATCCACCAAGGCTTCGCGCAGCAACGCTGGGAAAGGCTGCGCATAGTGCGCCAGCCACGCCAGCAACTTGGCGTGGTGGGCATTTTCGGCCTGCGGGTAAATATGCCAAACAAAGGGCCGACCCGACCACAGCGCCCGCGCCAGCGAATCCTCGCCGCGCACCCACAGCACATCCGCCTGCCGCAGCAACGCATCAAACTTCGGCTGCGAGACAAACGGCACGTTGCGCACGGTCACGTTTGGGTAAGCGGCTGGGTTGAGTTGGGCCACAGCCAACTGCGTTTGCTGCCCGCACAAATCAATCACAATCGGTGTGTCTTGCTTAATCGCCAGCGCATCCAGCCATTCTGCATACGGCGCATGGGCATAGGCAAAGCACAGCACCCAGAATTGGTTTGAGTTTGGGGTTTGAGTTTGAGCCGGGTCGCGTTGCGCTATCAGTTCTCGCTCGCGCAAAATGCCGCCGCTGTGCGCATGTACCCCCGGAAAGAAAAACCAACGTGTTGCGCCGCGTTCCCAATCAAACCCACTTTGCAAATGAAAGTTCGGCACCCAATCCTCGGCGCTGAAGTATTCGAGGTTGATCCAGACGGGCTTATGTGTGCGTGCAGCCAGTTGCGCCAGCGCTGCGCCGGGCAACGTGCAGCCAAAGCCCTCAATCAGCACATCGCCCGTGCAATCTTCAGCGTCATGTGCCAATGACCACGCGCTCACCGTCACGCCCTCGGCGTGCGTGGGCGCGGGCACCTGCGGCAATTCGCCAATAAGCTGCCGCGCCGCCTGCCAGCCGTCGTCGTTCACCCACAGATGCACCTCGCAGCCGTACTCGGAGCCGTATTCGGCCACCAACTGCCGCGCCAAGCGCCAGCACACGCCGATGTCGCCGTAATTGTCTATGACGGTGCAGTAAATATCAAATCGCATGTCGGTGTCAACGGATGTTTAGCGGATAAACGGATGCGCGCCGACATCCGCTTATCCGCTAAACATCCGTTGACGCGGGGGGATGCAACCTAAAACAACCCCACAATCTTCCCGTCAATCAAATCCACCTTCTCATACGCCGGGTGTGTGCTCAGCCCCGGCATGGTGCGCATATCACCGCACAGCGGATACAAAAAGCCCGCGCCCACGCTGGCCCGAATGTCTCGCACG
>JAYTNY010000331.1:0-4397 GCA_043748055.1 Roseobacter sp. | reverse complement strand
CTGAACCGCTGGCTACAACACGATGAGGGCGTATTCGCAGGTTCACATGTTGCTCGCGCACATCAGGCTCGTCGGCAATTTGGCCCTCGAGGATGACGGATTGGCCGTGATGGGCGATGAGCGGGTCTTGAGTATTCGTAGGTTGGGCCAACATGAAGCGCAATCCACCCAAAGCCAAACAGGTAATGACGGCAAAAGCCCATGTGGAAGAGAGATTGTTGAGATTGCTGGCCCGCGAGGAAACCAGCAGCAGTGCCAAAGCCAACACAAAAGTGCCGATGGCCCATTCCAGCGGTAGCGAGAAACGATCGGCCAGCCAGATGCCGGTGGCCAGGGCTGCGGCAAAAATCGCAAACGGCGCCCCTCGCACCAGCGATGTCATAGTGGCGAGATTCTATAGGCATTCCGTGGGCCAGAGAGGGCCGCAAACCGGCATGCCCAGACCAATGCTTATGAACCAACGCTTACAATGCATTTTGCATGTTGCAAAAATTTTTGAGCCGCGTTGTTGGCACGCTGCGCAACACCTGGCTTTACATCGTTTTGGTTGTTGCCGCGTTGGCGCTGTTTTATTTGGCGTTCAGCCTCAGCCGTGCCAACATTTGGGCGGTGATGGCGGCTGGTGTGGCATTCGGATGCCTCATCACCTTGTTTATGGCGGCGCGTGCTCGGCCTGCCCTGCCCGCCCCCAAACCCGAGGTGGTGACGACGCTATTAACCCCCACCGTGTTGGTGAACGAAGTGCGCGCCGCCGCCCTGGTGACTTATGGACAGATCGGCACGGTGACGGTGAAGAAGGAGCGCGCCAAACCCGATTGGCGCGGCCTGGACCGCGTGTTTGGCGAAGAACTGGTGATGGACGTGGGCGTGCGCATTGTGGCGGGCGTGAACCTGAAGCACTTGCGTGAGGAAGATGTGAAAGTGCAGAACAACTCGGTGGAGATTACGTTGCCACCGACGAAAGTCCTCATGGTCTATGTGGACGAATCGCTGACGCGCGTGGTGCAACACAAAAGCGGTTGGCTCACCGGGCGCGACATCAGCCTGATGGACACAGCCCGGCGCGAGGCGATGGAGAGCATGGTGGCAGCAGCCATTAACAAAGAGCTGTTTGAGAAGGCGGGCCAGCAAGCTGCCGTGGCCGTCGCCAGCTTGGCGCGCGGGCTGGGCTTTCAGCGAATCAAGGTGACGCCTACACAACCGGTTATTGGCCAACATTACGAGGAGTTGCAAGACCCCTCGCAGATCGCCAAAATTATTGCCCTGCCGCCCGAGGTGGGGCCGCGCGAAGACCAGCACGAATGAAACGCAGCTTTGTTCTGTCGCTCATCTGTTGCTTCATCGCCTTTGCGCTGGGCACGCTGACGCTGGGCTGGCGCAATTTGTGGGGCGATGAGGCGTTCAGCGTGTGGGCCAGCAAACAACCGGTGTTGGATTTGTTGCGCAGCCTGGACACCAACCCACCCGCGTATTACTTCAGCGTAACGCTGGCGCGTTGGGCTTGGGGCGAGTCGGTGTTTGCCATTCGCTTTATCTCGGTGTGCTTTGGGGTGTTGTTTGTGGCGTTGGCGGCGCGGCTGGGTCGGTGGATGGGGGGTGCGCGTGGCGAAGGATTGTGTGCTGCGTTTATTGCGCTAATGCCCATGACCAGCTACTTTGCGCAAGAAGCACGCATGTATACCCAGGCCTTGCTGTTGTGCGCAGTCGCCATGTGGCTGACGTTGCGCATGCTGCAACGCGGCTTGCGCACGCGCTATTTGTTGTGGCTCAGCGCAGTTTCAGTTCTCGCGTTGTTCACCCATTTTTATAGCGTTGCCATTTTGGCGGTGAACGCACTGGCGTTATTTGTTGTGGCATGGCGCAGCCCGCGCCGCGTGCAGGCTTTGGGGGCATGGGCGTGGGCCCATGGGCTTATGGCTGGGGTGTTTGGCCCCTGGTTCTTTGGGTTGCAGATGGCGCTGCTGCGCGCCAAGACCGGCAGCGATGCCCGCGCCGCACTGCTGCCGCCGCTGAGCGATTGGCCGGGCTACGCCATGCGCGGCATCACCGGCCTGCTGTTGGGCGCCCGCGCCGAGGTATGGCTGGGGCCGGTTGCTATGGCAGCGTTTGTGTTTTTGTTGGCGGGCCTGTTGTTTCTGCGCCGCCCGGCGCTGGTTCGTTGGGTGGTGGCGGGATGGGTTGGGCTGCCGATTTTTTTGGCGCTGGCGACGGCGACGCTGGTTCCGGAGTTCAGCCCACGCTATTTTTTGTTTGCGCTGTTGCCGCTGGCGTTGGCGGCAGTGGGTTGGGTTGGCGCATCTGGGCTTGTGCGCCTGCCGCTGGCGGCCCTCGTGCTGGGTGCATCGGTGTATGGCAATGCGGCGCTGTTTGATGCGCGCTGGGACAAAAGCCGCTACCGCGAGGCCATGCAAACGGTGCGCGAAAAATCCAAGCCCACAGATGGCTTGGTGCTGGTGAACAGCGACCAGTTCACGCTGCAAGACTTTTACGGGCCTGCGAACATCGAGACGATTCTCATCAGCAACGAACCCAAATTAGCCGCCCAAAACAAAGCGCAATTTGATGGCCTGTTGCAAAACAAGCGCCGCATCTGGCTGTTGAACTATGGCGCGGCGGTGGCGTGGAACACGCCATTTGAGCAGCAGCTTAAGGCGACAGCGCTGCGGGTGTATGCCGATGGCTTTGGCGATGCCTCGCTGGCGCTTTATGATTTAACAGGCGGCGACGTGGGCGAGATACAACCCCGCTTGGTGCAGTTTGGCGCGGCTATTGAGCTGACCGGCACGCGCATCCGCACCCCTCAGCTTGCGCCCGGCGGCACGCTGGCCCTGGATTTATTCTGGCGAGCCAACCAAAGCACAACCACGGATTACACGGTGTTCGTGCACGTGCGCCACACAAGTAACGGCGCGCAGATTGCAGCCAACGACGGCCCACCGGTCAACGGGGCGGCCCCCATGTCTAGTTGGGCCATCGGCCAAGTGATTACGGATGCGCGGGGCGTTGCCATTCCCGCCGATGCGCCACCTGGCATCTACGACATTTACATCGGCCTTTATCAATATCCCTCGTTCGAGCGACTGAAGATTCTGGGCACAGATCAAAACGAATTTAGGGCGGGGCAAGTTGTGGTTGAATAGGGATGTCATAACGACAGTTTGGGCCAGTCTGAGCCAAGCGCAGAGCAGCCGCAAGTCAGGCATCGTCGTGTCGTAAGGTTCGTGCGAATGGGCCAATGTTCGCGGCCAAGAGGTTATGCTATCCTCAGCCGCAACCAGATTGCAACGCATTTGCGCCGCAACTGCATGGCCTACGGGTTAAAGATCGCTGACTTTCACTGCTTTTCATCACCCTTCAACACGCTTCAACACACTTCATCACACTTCAACGCACTCTACACCGCTCTTCAACACGCACTCGTTTGTCCGTAGAGCGGCCATCTTTGCAGCCAAAAAAAATCAAAAGATGTTTTTTCTTTAGGAGGAGAAGACAAGATGAAGTTAAGGTTAAACCGAACGCGATGGGTCAGCTTCGCCGTGGCTGGCGCACTGTTGTTCAGTGCTTGTGGGTTTGGCGAGAACAAACCGACAGAGGCCAAGATCACCGCGCCTGCGGCCAACTCGGTGTTGAAGGTAGGCGAACAAATTCAAATTGAAGGTCTGGTGACCGGCCAGGGCATTACCAAGGTGGATATTGTGATTGACAACACCACCTATGCCAGCCTGAACGCAGAAGACAAGGCAACGGGCGTGACCACGTTTCCAATCGAAGCGGGCAAAATTCCGTGGACACCGCCCGCTGCCGGGCCCCATGCATTGCAACTGATTGTGTATGGCGCGCCCGACGACAAGCTGTTGTCCAAATCCGAGCCTGTGCTGATTCAGGCCCAGGCCGCCGAGGTGCAAGCGCCTGTTGAACCCACCCAACCAGCGCTGGTGCCCACAGTGCCTCCGCCCGCAGCACCTACCACTTCCACAACACCCGGGGGCGGCCAGCCTGCGCCGGGTGCGAATGCCGGCGGCACTGCGGGCGGTGCGCCCAGCATGTCGGTCATCAACGACTTTGTGAATGTGCGCAAAGGCCCCGGCGTGGGCTATGACAAGCTGGGCCAATTAGACAAAGGCCAAACCGCGCCCGTAAAAGGCAAGAGCAGCGACGGCGATTGGCTGCAGATTTCGTACCCCGCCGCTGCCAATGGCGTGGGTTGGGTGAAACAAAAAGATGGCTCGGACGTGTTGGTGCAAGGCAACGATGCCGCCAAGAGTGTGCCCGTAGTAGCGGCTCCGCCGCTGCCAGTGGCCGTAGCAGAGCCTGTTCAACCCGCTCAGCCAGCCCAGCCGCCGGTCATTATTCCTATTGGGCCAACGGCGCCGCCCCCCAGCGTGGCAACACCGCTG
>JAYTNY010000330.1:0-12239 GCA_043748055.1 Roseobacter sp. | reverse complement strand
GTTGGCGCACAAAGCCCAACTCATCGAAGAACGCAACGGCGCGCTTGCGGAGATGGACCGCTTGCTGACGCTGGTAAAGGCCTATGAGCAAGGCCGTTTTATGCGCTTTATGCGGTGGTTAAAGCGACGGTAGTCGCCTAAGGCGCTGCCGTAGCAATGATGATAGGCGGAGCCGGATTTGTGGATGTGGCGGTGGGAATGGGTTCGGGCGGTGGCGGCAGCGTAGGCACAGGCGTATCGGTGATGGGGGGCGGTGGGGGCGGTAATGTGGGCACCGGCGTAATTGAGGGGATAGGTGTGGGCAATGGCGGCAGGGTGGCGGTTGGGGTGGGCGCAATCGTCGGCGCGGGCGTGGGCAAGAACGTCTGCGTCCAATAGAACTTGGCTTTGGCTTGCCCGCCAAACTCCACATATTGCACCTGGAAGAAGTGGTTGCCTGCCGAAAGCAGTCGCGTTGCTGTCACCACTTTGTTGCCCACGTTGTATGAGTCAATCACCAGCTGGTTGTCAATTAACACGCGCATGCCGTCATCAATCTCGGCGGTAAACAAATAGGTGCCCGCAGGAAAGTTGATGGTGCGTTGCCAATCCACCGAGAAATTGTCCGGGGTCACCGCCGCATCCGGCGAGCCGAAGCCCCAATCGAACAAGATATCGGCATCGTCGCGCTTCATGGCGATGGCACCGCTGCGGTCGGTAGTGTTGTAGTAGCGGCCTACCCAGCCGCCGTATTTCACCTTCCAGGCGATGGCAATGGCGGCTTGCCCCGTGGCTTCATAAAACTCTACGCGGATCTGGTGCTGTCCCTGGTTCACCGAGGCGTTAAAGGTCTTGGTGCGGCGGCCCCCGTTAAACCACTCATCAAACACGCGGTTGCCATCAATGTAAACCCGCACGCCATCATCCAGCGTAATCGTAAATTCGTAGCTGTCGGTGCTGGGGAAATTCTCGTTGCGTGTCCAGATGGCCGAGAAGTAATCGTTTTGTACCCCTGCGCCGGGCGAGCCAGCCTTCCAGTCAAAGTTCAGGGTGGCATCGTTGCGCGCCAACACGGCCGGCTCTTGCAGATCAATATTGTTGAAGTAGCGACCATACCAAATGCCGGTTGCGTTCGGGTCGGGCGTCGTCGTCGGTGTGGGTGTGGGGCGGCACTGCTGCGGCAGCGTGGGCGCGGCCAGGTTCAACACGGCTTGGTTATTTTGCTCGTTGCTCTCGGCTACGCTAAGGGTGCTATCAACAATGATGCGGTTTGCACCGTTGGCGTAGCCCGGCACCCACAACTGCAAAATTTGGTTAGGCTGAATCCCCTGCGGCACGGGCACATCGATGCCGTTGACATTGACCACAAACGAGCCTGCGACACCTGGCCCAATGTTCTTCACCTCGGCCAACACACCCAACTGCGGGTTTACCCGGCAATCCACATTTGGCTGCAAATCAATACGAATGTTGCCGTAGGTCAGATCGGGCAAGAGCGGCGCAGCCGTGCCGGGCTGCGGGGTGATGGGCGCCGGGGTGGGTGTAAGACCGGGTAATGCAACCGTTGGGGTGAGCGTTGGAGCGGGTGCCGCACCCATCACCACACCCGTTGGGCTGGAGAACCCAGATGTGCTGCCCCGCGTGACAAGATACGCCGTGCCGTTGCGCGCCTGCTCTGCCGAAAGCGCAATGTCTTTAGTAAACGAGCCATCTGGCCCAGCCGTTGCCGTGCTCAGGCTGGCGTATTGGCTTACTGGCGCGTTGGGGTCGTTGGATGAAAACACCTCAACGGTCTCGCCCGCTTTGTAGCCGGTGCCTTTCACCGTAAACGGCGCGCCCACCGCAGGCTGGCTGAGGGGTTGCAGCACCGGCTGCGCCCCCGATGAGGGCACAACGCCCTGGCTTGCGCCACTTCCCCCGCCCAACAGCAACGCCAACAAAATGCATGCCAAAATAAGTGCAAACAACACAGCAAGGCCCGCAATAATGTACTTGGTTGGCGGCGCGACCATGTTGGTTGTGCCGTTTGTGCCATTGCTTTCAGCCATGGGGGGCTGGGCTGATGGGGCTTCAGTTGGGTCAAGGTTGCTGCTCATACTTCAGGATTATAGGGTCGGGGCAGCCCTCACCCCTCCATTGGCATCAGGCCATCGGCCCCTTCTCCCGAAAGGAGAGGAGAACTAGAACACCCGTGCTAAACTTTGTCAGGAGCAATAAACCTCTCGCGAAAGTAGAGGTGTTGCATGCAACGCCCCTGCGGCTTACGGAACACAAATTGACTTTTGCAAGAGGTCTGATTGAGAACAAGCCATGAGTGTCAAAGAGCGAACCCAAGACTTGAATATGGTGGTGGAGTTGGTGCGCACCCACCTGCCGGAAAATTTGAAAGACAACGACCTGTGCAAAGACATCTGCTCGGTGGTTGCCATTAACCTGCGCCGTGTGAACGACGACGCCGAACAAAGCGCCAAAGCCTGGGACAAGCGCACCTTCCACAGCAAAGCCGATGACTTGCGCACCGAAATAGCCTGGGCTTTGCCGCTGGCCCAAATTGCCGAGGCAATGGCCTATACCCCCAAAAAGTTTGACGCCGCCGATTGCGCCCGTCTGAACGACCTGCTGCCCGACTTTTTGGAGATGCCGCTGAAGCAGCGCTTCAAAGATGTGACAGTGTTGCGGGGCGCGGCAGCAGCGGCGCGTAGCACGTTGCTAAAAAGAAAGTAGGAAAAAGCACTGCGGCCAACCTTTTGGGCTGGCCGCAATACCGCGCTGTGGCAATGGACAGATCAGCTCTTGATTAGAGAGCCACCTGAGGCGATGCCACAGCGCTGAGTTTCTGACTACTACTCATACGACATCACCTCCATTGTAAAGATAGCGATCTTATGTTTGACCTCGCAGGTTCTGAACCTTTGAACCCCTAAGGTCTTGGCTAACGAAGAAGATTGTAGCATCGAATGGCTGAGGGCAAGCTGAGATAATTTCCGTTTCTTTACGCAGATGAATAAGACTTTGACACTAGGCGCGCTTCTAGCAACGCTGCCTCAGCCGATTCATGTTTATGCAGAGCCAGAGATCGAAATCACTGGCATCACCAGCCACAACAAAAAAGTGCTGCCGGGGAATTTGTTTGTCACGCAAAAAGGCGTAGAGCGCGACGGCCATCAATATATTCCCGATGCAGTGCAGCGCGGGGCCGTGGCTGTAATGGGCGAAGACGCAACAGCGGGCGAGGGGTTACCTGTGCCCTATTTTGTGGTGCCCAACGGGCGCGAGGCTTTTGCGCATTTGTGCGCGACCTGGTATGGCTTCCCCTCGCGCAGCATGAAAGTTGTGGGGGTTACCGGCACGGATGGCAAGACCACGACCTCGAATATTTTGTTTAGCATCTTAAAAGCGGCGGGCTACAAAACGGGCCTGATTAGCACAGTAAACGCAGTGATTGGCGACCGCGTCTTGGACACTGGTTTGCATGTCACCACCCCCGACGCCGACGACATCCAAAACTATTTGGCCCAGATGCGCGATGCGGGCACAACGCATTGCGTGCTGGAAGTCACCTCACATGGGTTGGCGCACCACCGCGTAGATGGTTGCACGTTTGGTATCGCCGTCGTCACCAATATCACCCATGAGCACTTGGATTTGCACGGCACGCGCGGGGCTTACCGCGCCGCCAAAGGCCGCTTGTTCCAGATGGCCCCGCAGCATGTGTTGAATGTGGATGATGCGTATTCGTTTGAGTACTTGAGCCAACTTAAAGCAGAGAAGCGAATTGTGTATTCACGCCAACATAAAACCTCGCGGGTTTCTGAAACCCGCGAGGTTTACGCCGAGTCTGTAACGCACTCGCCAACGGCGATGAACTTTGTTGCCAACACAGAGCAGGCGGCGTTCCCTGTGCGCACCGAACTGATTGGTGAGTTCAACATCTCGAACATCCTGGCCGCCATCAGCACGGCCACGCTGCTAGGTGTGCCGGTGGCGGCGATGCAGGCGGGCATTGCGGCGCTAAAAGGTATTGCCGGGCGGATGGAGCGCGTGGACGCCGGGCAGCCTTACTTGGCGGTGGTGGATTTTGCGCACACGCCCAACGCCTTAGCCAATTGTTTGCGCACGCTGCGGCAAATTACGCGAGGCAAACTCATCGTTGTTTTTGGCTGCGCAGGCGAGCGCGATGTGCAGAAGCGCCCACTGATGGGCGCAGTTGCCGCCGAATTAGCTGACGTGGTGATTTTGACCGCCGAAGACCCGCGCCGCGAATCTTTGGCAGCGATCATGGATGAGGTTGAGGCTGGGATCAACGAATTGGGAACGAATAAACGAATAGCGAGGCAGGTGTTGCGTGTTGAGGATCGAGGTGAGGCTTTGGGCGTGGCGTGCGCGATCGCACAGGCGGGCGACACGGTGGCCGCCTGTGGCAAAGGCCACGAGCAGAGCATGTGCTTTGGCACCACCGAATATGCGTGGGACGACCGAGTTGCGATGCGCGAGGCGATTGCGGCTGCGAACTAATTTAGCTTGGTGCGCTTGCTTTTATCGTACGCAGCTTGGCGCGCAGTTGATCGATGTCTTCGCCGATTTTGCCTTCGAGGCCCAGCTTGAGAAGCTGTTGCTTGCGCTGCGCCAGCTCGGCGGCGGCTTGAATAAAGGCGCGGTGCTGCTGTGGGGCGATGAAGAAACGTGCCCGCGTGTTGTTGCGCAGGTCGCTTAGCGCGGCGTAATCCTCGGTGGAAATCGTGTCGGGCACCTCGTCCAGCAAGTAGGTTTTGAGCAGGGCGCTGTCGTTGCGGGCAGCCACGACGCCGAGGCCGACCATGAGCGCCAGAATGACCGCGTAGTTGAGAAAGGCGAGGCAAAACGTGCCGCCGCCAGTGGCCTCGGCCAGCACCAACGAGCCATTGTGAATGGCATGCCCGGCCATCGCGGCCAACAACCCCAACGCGGGTGCCATCCATTTAACCCGCGCTTTGTGCGAGTGGCGCGCAATGCCAAAGCCGATGCCGGTGAGCGAGGTCCAGAAGCCGTGCATGAAGCCAAAGACCAGCACGCGCAACACAAACAGCGTTAACCATTCGCCTGTGCTGGATGTGCCGAGCAGGTAGCCCACGTTCTCGACGAAAGCAAAGCCGAAGCCCACGCTGGAGCCGTAGACGATGCCATCCACCCAGCCATCGAACTCGCGGCGGCGCAAGAAATACACCAGGGCGACGGCCAGGCCTTTGGCGATCTCCTCGGTGATGGGCGCGGTGATGGCAGTGCCGATGAATTCGCTGGCGGTGGTCTCGCCCAGGGCCGCTTTGGTGGGCACATCCAAAACCAGTTGCGAGACCAGGCCCAAAATGATGGCGGGCACCGCGCCCCACGCAAAGGCGAAGAGGATGTACTTAACGGGTTCCTGCTCGTAGCGGTCTATGCGGCGCACCAGCCAAGCATAGAACAGCGTGGGCACCGCGATGGCAATGAGGGAGATGGGTAAGGGCATGGGAGGTATGTTACTGAACAACCTCAATTTGATCCATTTGCGATGGTGCCTCCAATTTCGATAAATCCATCACTAATACTGCGCAGTAAGATAGAGATATGTCTGTAGGCAATTCTGTACAGGATAGGGATTTCGAGGCTCTTCATCTTCAAGATGAGCATCTTCCACTTATGCTTGCAACTACTTGGAACTTGATCGAGATTCGACGTTACGTTGATGCGATAAAACAGACTGATCGGATTCTCGCAATAGACCCAGAAAATTTTCTGGGGAACTACTACCGTGCGATTGCATATCTTCGCAACCGCAGCTTTGTGGATGCAGAGATTTTCGCTAAAAAAGCGCTGGTAATCAATCCTAACAATGCGGGAGCACTTCATATCTTAGGATGTTCGTTAAAGTCACAACGAAAGTTTCAAGAAGCAGAACCAGCACTACGCACAGCTATATCGCTCAGACCAACTGAAACCAACTTCTACACAACTCTTACTGCATTGTTAAATAGCACTAGTCGATACGATGAATCCATAGAAATAGGTGTCACTGGGCTAATCCATGATCCCAATCATGCAAATCTTCATAATAACTTGGCACTTGCTTTTCTTTTTTTGCAGAATCCGTTAATGGCCGAAGAACATGCACTTAAAGCGTTAGAGTTGAATTCACAAGATGCAAAGCATCATCAAGTGATGGGAATGGTTTCCATTTCTAAACGCAATTTTCGAAAGGCAATCTTTTCATTTGCTAATGCAATCAGACTTAATCCGACAGGTGATTTACTACTTGATTATGTGAATCGCTGGCGAAAAATAATCGTTTTGCTCGACAAAATTTTGAGCCGATAAAATAACCCTATGTCCTCCGACTACATCGCTGGCTTGCGCGCCGCCCTAACGGCTACACCCAACAACACCCCGCTGCGGTTGCTGCTCGCCAAAACACTGGGCGAGGCGAACTTGTTTGACCAGGCTGTGGCCGAGTACCAAGCCGCCAGCACCGCCGAACCCGCCAACTTTGAGGCCACGTTGGGGCTGGGCAAAACGCTGCTCCAGCTCAACAAGGCCAAAGAGGCCAAGCCTGCGCTGGAGCGCGCCGTGAAGCTGAACGAGGCCCACGCCGAAGCGCATCTGCTATATGCCCAGGCCCTCAGCGCCGCCGGAGATTTTGGCGAGGCGTTTGTGCAACAAGGCATCGCCGTCAAGCTCGATCCCAATCTAAAGGTCAAGCTAACGAACAACCAACCCACAAGCGACTCATCGCCACTCACTAATCCCCAATCCCCAATCACAAACATTGTCACCAAAGAGCGCAGCGCCATCACGTTTGAGGACGTGGGTGGCATGGAGGCGGTGAAAGAGCGCATCCGGCTCAGCATTATTTACCCCATCCAGCGGCCAGAGATTTACAAAGCGTATGGCAAAAAAGCGGGTGGCGGTTTGTTGCTATATGGCCCGCCTGGCTGCGGCAAAACGTATATCGCCCGTGCTACGGCTGGCGAGGTGAAGGCCGAGTTTATTTACGTGGGCCTAAACGATGTGCTGGATATGTACCTGGGCGAGAGCGAACGCAAGCTGCACGCCGTGTTCGAAAGTGCGCGCAGGCAAGCGCCCGCCGTGTTGTTTTTTGATGAGGTGGACGCAATTGGCAACAGCCGCATGAATTTGCGCAACAGCGCCGGGCGCAATCTCGTGAATCAATTTCTAAACGAGATGGATGGCATGCAGGGTGACAACGAGGGGCTACTCATTTTGGGCGCAACCAACGCGCCGTGGGATGTGGACAGCGCCTTGCGCCGCCCAGGCCGCTTCGGCCATTCCATCTTTGTAGAGCCGCCAGACTACACCGCGCGCCTCGCCATCTTGCAACTGCACTTGCGAGACAAGCCGCATGTGGGCATGAACCTGAACACGATTGCCCAACGCAGCGAAGGCTACAGCGGTGCAGACTTAATGGCCATCGTAGACACCGCCAGCGAACGCGCCATGACCGATGCGCTCAAATCTGGCACCGTGCGCCCCATCACCGAGCAGGATATGGGCGAGGCCATGAAGGCCGTGCGCGCCAGCATCAACGAATGGATACAAGTAGCGCAGAACTATGTGATGTATTCCAATCAATCTGGCTTTTACGACGATGTGGCGGAGTATTTGAAGCGGGCAAAAAAGAAGTGAATGGGGATTAGGGATTGGTGAATCAATCACCAATCCCTAATCCCCATTCACTTCCTTACTTCTTCCACACCACAAACTTGCCGTCTTTGACGACGAGGTTGACGTAGCCGGGCGCAGGTGGCCTGCGCGTGTTGGCGTCCAACTTCAGTGTGCCGTAAATCACGCTCGTCAGGCTCACTTTGTCCAGCACAGCTTGAATCGCTTTGCGGTCTGGGCCGGCCTGCTCAATCGCCATCGCTACAAACTTTAGTGCATCGTAGGCGTGCGCGGCAAAGAACTCCGGCTCTTCGTTGTATTTGGCCTGGTAAGCCTTCACAAATGTTTGCACTTCGGGGCGCGGGTCATCTGGGAAGAACTCGCCTTTGATGAATGCGCCCTCGGCGGCCTTGCCTGCCAATGCCACAAACTGAGGCGATTGCAACGATGCGCCCGCGATGATGGGCAGCTTCAGATCGAGCTTTGCCATCTGCTGCGCAATCTGCGCGCCGTCGGTTTGGTAGCTGAACAACACAATGCCATCGGGCTTGGCTTCGCGCACGCGGGTCAGCGTATCGGCAAAGTTCTTCTCGTCGGCGGCATAGCCTTCCACGCTCACCACATTCAGACCAATTTCTTGGGCATGCGCGGCGAACAAATCGTGGCTGGCTTTGCCCCAGTCGGTGTTCAGGTGCATCACGGCTACTTTGGTCACGCCCAGTTCTTTGGCAAAGTCGGCCAACACTGGCGATGCCGATTTCTGCGTCACCGAGCTGCTCCACATAAAATCACCGCCATCGGTGAACTTGGGGTTGCTGTTGGTAAAGCCAAATTGCACCAACCCGGCGCGTTGGTAGATGGACGATGCCGCCATGCTGGCCGTGCTGCTAAAGTCGCCTAGCTCAATAACGATGCGCGGATCGGCCACAAACTTCTGCGCCACAATCACGGTCTGCTTGGGGTCGGCCTGAGTGTCCTGGAATTCGTAAGCGAGTTTGCGGCCCCGCACGCCGCCCTTGCTGTTAATCTCCTCAATCGCCAAATCAAAGCCCTTCTTCCAGGCCGAGCCATATTGGGCGTTGGGGCCGGTCAGCGGGCCGCTCACGCCAATCACAATCGGCTCGGCGTTGGGTTTGTTGGCGCTTGGGTTCACTGCGGATGGCGGCTGAATAGCGCATGCGGACAGACTAACGGCTGCCGCAGCAAAAAGGCTGCGACGCAAAAATGTTCTTCGGTTCATGATGCTTTCTCCTTATCTCCCTTAAAATGAATGGCCCTATTCATATTCCAGAAAAGCCGCTTTGGGCAGGGCCATTTAGAAAAAACATTTCAGCACCATTATCGAGAACGAGCAGAACCCAAGCTACAAAATTCTCCCGAAGGTTGATTCTCATACCGAATCTATCCCCCCTGCAACCGCGCAATCGCTCGGTCAATCCGCGCCAGGGTTACTTCACGGCCCAGCACAATCATCGTGCCAAACAGCGGCGGGGTTACGCTCTTGCCACTTACGGCGTTGCGCACAATGGTGAACAACTGCCCGCGCTTCAGCTTCAACTCATCGCAAATGTCGTTTAGCGTTTTCTCCATCGTCGGCTCGTCGTTAAAGTCAGTCAGGCCTGCCAACGCCTCACGCGTCAACCGCAACGCGGCCACCGAGAAATGTTGCTCCATCTTCGGCCCAATCAACATATCCATGGGCGGCGTCTCAATCTCTTGGAAGAAGAAGTCAATCATTGGCGCTGCACCCGCCAGTTTCTTCAAGCGCTCAGCCTGAATCAGCGGCAGCACCCGCAGTAGCGTTTGCATCTTGGCCTCGGTGTCAATGGGCAAGCCCTCTTTGGCCAGAAAGGGCAACAGCCGTTGCGCCAAATCTGGGGCAGGCAAGCGCCGCAGATGCTCAAAGTTCATCCACTCCAGCTTGGCATACTCAAACACTGCCGGGGACGAACCCACTTGCCCCAGCGAAAACTTTTGAAAGAGTTCATCTATCGAAAAGATATTCTGCTCGTCGCCCTGCCCCGGTGACCAACCCAACATCGCTAAAAAGTTAATCACCGCTTCGGGGATGTAGCCTTGATCACGCAACTCGAACACGCTGGTGGCCCCGTGGCGCTTGCTCAGCTTCTTGCCATCGCTGCCCAACACATTGGGCACATGCGCAAAGTGTGGCAGCGGCCAGCCAAACGCCTTGTAGATTTGGATGTGCTTGGGCGCACTCGCCAGCCACTCGTCGGCACGGATCACATGCGTCACGCCCATCAAATAATCGTCCACCATCGCTGCCAGGTGATACGTGGCGAAGCCATCGGTCTTCAGCAACACCGGGTCATCTAGGTTGGCGTTCTCAAACACCATCTCGCCTTTAATCAAATCATCAAAGCGCGTTTGCCCGTCGTTGGGCATCATCAGCCGCACCACATGCGGCTCATCGGGTTTGATATCGGTTCGCAAACGCATGTGCGCCTTGAATCGAAAATTCTCTTTGCGCGCCTCGGCAGCCTTGCGCATCTGCTCTAGTTCTTCGGGCGTTTCGTTGGCACGGTAGGCGTGGCCGCTGGCGATGAGTTGCTCGGCGTGTTGTTTGTAAATGTCCAGACGTTGGCTCTGCACAAACGGCCCAAGGATTCCGGCGAAGCTGCCATCCGCCAACGCACCTGCGTAATCTTCGTCGCTCTTCATCTTCTGCAAGCTGGTATGGTCTGGCCCGCCATCCAACTTGATGCCCAGCCAGTCAAACGTCTCCAATATCTTGCGGCTGCTGCCCACCACATAGCGTTCCTGGTCGGTGTCCTCGAAGCGAATAAAAAACTTGCCGCCCTCATGCTTGGCCGTCAGCCATGAAAACAGCGCCGTGCGCACACCGCCCACATGCAAATCGCCTGTGGGCGATGGGGCAAATCGGGTTCTAACTTCTGCCATCTCTAAAACTCCTCTCAACAATAAAAAAGGCGAGTCCCAGACTCGCCCCCGCAAAACACCAAAAACCAATCACTCGCTTACGGGGCGAGAATTTTCTGCAATGCCTGCAAGTTTTCTTGCGCATCAAACACGGCCCGCACCGGAATCACAAAGCCGGTAATGGCTTCGCTCTCCAAAACACCCGTGCGCGCTTTCACATTCAACACATACTTGCCTTCGCGCAACACAAACTGCTCCACTGTTTCTTCGTCTGGGTCAATAATCCAGTACTCGGCTATGCCGCTGGCTTCGTAGTCCGCAAATTTTTCTTTGCGATCCAGCTTTTGTGTGCTAGGTGAAAGAATTTCCACCACGAAATCTGGCGCGGGAAAGTTCAACTGCTTACGGGTGAGGAGGTTCGCTTTGGCTTTGCCAAAAAAACAGATGTCGGGTTCGTAGTCATTGCGCTCAAGAACAAGGTGAACTTTCTCGGAACCAACAAATCCAAGTTGCTTCAGGTCAACAAATGTAGAGATAAGACGAAGCAACAGAGTCAAAATATCTACGTGATCTAGCCTCGCTGGCATGTGAACCACCTCGTTGCCATTGATAAACTCAACCTTGCGCCCCTCGTATGTCTCTAACCGCTCGTGAAATTGGCGACGCTTCTCCTGCTCTGCGCGCAACACGCCCTCCAGCCGCCGGGCGTACTCCGGCAGCTTGGGCGATTGAATAATCGCTGTTAGCACAGCGTCCATTTCGTCGGTCGAATCAAAAGTCTGCGTCGCCATTCATCCAAAAAAACCAATTACTCGCTCAGCCACCCATCCGCTGCACGCTGATAGCCCACCACTTCTTCGGGCCTAAAGTAGAGCGCAATCTCGCGGGCCGCCGTCTCCGGCTTGTCGCTGCCGTGCACCAGGTTGCGGCTAATGTCCAGTCCCAAATCGGCACGAATGCTGCCCGGTGCGGCCTCGCTCGGCTTGGTGCTGCCCATGGTCTGGCGTGCATTCGCCACCGCGTTCGGCCCTTCCAGCACCATGACGACCACGGGCGAGCTGGTCATGTATTTCACCGTGCCCTCATAAAAGCCCTTGCCCTTGTGTTCGGCGTAATGCTCCTCGGCCAGCGCACGCGGAATCTGAATCAGTTTCATCGCCGCAATCTTCAAGCCGCGCTTCTCAAAGCGCCCAATCACATCGCCCACCAAGTTTCGCTGCACGCCGTCCGGTTTAATAATGATTAATGTTCGTTCTATTGCCATTTTGTATTCAGAAGAGATTAGAGATTAGACATGGTTAATCTCCAATCTCTAATCTCCAATCTCGCTTGCTTTTTTATACGCTTCAAGCGCGGCCTCAATCTTACCCTTGCTCGTATAGGCCTCACCTAGCAACACGAACCACTCGCGGCTGGGTTGTGTGGCGGCCAACGCCATCACATCGGTCAACACATCGTCCACATTTTTGTTGGCACGAATGGCTTTGCGATAGTGCGCGATGGCGCTCTCATGTGCGTTGCTTTGCACAGCAGCACGGGCTGCGGCCAGCACATCGGCGCGGGTGGGCCGCGCGGGTTTAGGTTGGGTGGATGGGGCCACTGATGGCGTGCGTGCTTGCGTCATCGCAGCGGGCGCGTGGGCCTCGGCCTTCGCAGCGGGCATCCACTCCGATTGTGGCTGCGCAGGTGCAGCCGCAACAACTGCAACGGCCTTCTGAACCAAAACC
>JAYTNY010000329.1:0-8742 GCA_043748055.1 Roseobacter sp. | reverse complement strand
TCAGACTTTGGGCAATAAGTTCTAAGCTGGCCGAAAGGCGTTGGATACGTAAGTTAGGAGGTGCGCATTTATCATGACAAACGGTTATCTCGAAAGTGTAATTGTTCTGGTTATCGGCGGGGCATTGGCTGCAAGTGGTTATGCCACAATTTTGCAATCGGCTGAAAAGATGCTGCGGTTGCCCCTAGCGGGCCGCATCTACGAAGCGTTTGGACAAAAAGACACAGTCCGATTTGTAAATGTGTGCGGGGTCTTTATGTTGCTGTCTGGAGCCGCCTTGTTGGGTATGGCCGCCATCGGCGTGCTGAACAACCTGGGCGCGATGGGTGTAACGCTAAAGTAATTCATTACTCGTCAGAACATCGAACAAACAGTGTTGGGGCGGGTCTGAGACCCGCCCCAACGCATTTTTCTTTATACTGCTTTGGCTATGAACACTTCTGAACTCATCACACACTTTCAAACCCAATTTGGTGCTGCACCACGCTTTGTGGCACGCGCGCCGGGCCGCGTGAACTTAATCGGCGAGCACACCGATTACAACGGCGGCTTTGTGCTGCCGATGGCAATTGACCGCGACGTGACCCTTGTGGGCGCGCCCCGCCAAGATCGCGTTGTGCGCATCCACTCCGCCAACTTCGACCAGGTGAGTGCGTTTTCATTGGACAACGTGGTGCATTCATCCGAACACGAGTGGAGCAATTATGTGCGCGGCGTGGCCGATGTGCTGCAAAAAGCGGGCCACGGTTTGCAGGGCTTCGATGCTGTCCTGTTCGGCAATGTCCCCATTGCCAGCGGCCTTTCATCTTCTGCGGCCACCGAGATGGCGACGATTGAGGCGTTTAACGCTGTCGGCGAATTAGGTGATTTGAGCATAGACGGCGTGCGCGAAGCCAAGTTTGCGCAGCAAGCCGAGAACCAGTTTGTAGGCGTGAACTGCGGCATCATGGATCAGTTTATTAGCTCGTTGGGCCAGCAGGGGCAGGCCTTGTTTATTGATTGCAGATCGCTGGAATACAAATTGGTGCCGCTGCCACAAGGCGTGACCGTGCTGGTGGTGGATACCCAGGCCCCGCGCACGCTGGCAGGCAGCGCCTACAACGAGCGCCGCGCCCAATGCGAGGAAGCTGCCCGCACGTTTGGAGTAGACCTGTTACGCGATGTAAGCGTGAGCGCATTTGAGCAGCGCAAAGGCGAACTAACACCGCTGGTGGCGCAACGCGCTGCGCACATCGTCTACGAGAACCAGCGCGTGCTGGACGCGGTGGCAGCCTTGCGCAACGGTGACGTGGCGACCTTTGGCCACCTGATGAACCAGAGCCACGACAGCCTGCGCGATTTATATGCCGTGAGTAGCAAAGAACTCGATGCCGTCGTAGACATCGCCCGCAGCATGCCCGGCGTGCTGGGTGCCCGCATGACTGGTGCGGGCTTTGGCGGCTGCGCCATAGCTCTTGTAGAGACGCGGCGGCTCGGAAGCCGAGGCATCGCGTCTCTACGTGATGCAATGGAGCGCGAGTACCCCATCAAAACAAACCGCACGCCAAAGATGTATGACTGCGTGCCCAGCGCTGGGGCCAGTTGGGCGTTGCTATAGGTTGGGTGCATTCTGATGTGGAGCCTGGTTGACGCCGCCACCGGCAACGTGATTGTGGAGTTGGCTCAGTCGCAAGCTGTCACAATTGGGCGCGATTCGGCGTGCGAGGTCGTCATCAGCAGCCACTTAATTTCGCGGCAGCATGCGCGGGTGGTTTGGGTTGATGGGATGCCGATGGTGCAAGACCTGGGCAGCCGCAATGGCACCTCGCTGAACCATGCACCGCTTGAACCCAATCAGACCCAGAACCTGCAACATGGCGATGTGATTGGCATTGGTCCGTGGCTGGCCCGCGTGGTGGCGCACGAAGCCACGCTAACGGTGATGAATATCGCACTCCCGAATCTCCAATCTCCAATCTCTCCGATGGGACAACCCATCGGCAATCTCCAAATAGACGAAGCCAAACGCGATGTCTGGGTGCGCGGCAAGCTGCTCCATCCGCCGCTCAGCGAGCCACAGTTTGTGTTGTTGCAAACGCTGGCGCAGGCCAATGGCGGCTGGGTGGGCCGCGAGGCCTGCGCGCGCGCAATCTGGCCCGAGGCCAAAGGCGGTGATTTGAACGAAGCGTTGGATGGCGTGATAAAGCGGCTGCGCGCGCGTTTGCGTGAAGCAAGTGATGAACAATTGATTGAGATGCGGCGGGGACTGGGGCTGCGTATAATTTAATGAATGCGGGCATAGCTGAGTTGGTTACAGCGTCTGCCTTCCAAGCAGAAGATCGTGGGTTCGAGTCCCACTGCCCGCTTCAAAACGAACAAACCCGACCGACTCACAAACCAGGTTTCTTAAAGAAACCTAGTTTGTGAGTCGGTCGGGTTTTGCTTTTTCAGGTCAGTGCTTTGGATTGCGCAGATGAACATTCGGCGCTAAAACGAATGAACTCTGCTCGTAACTCTACGTCGAAAATTCTCCCGAAGGTTGAACTTGCAGAAATCAAGCTCTTTCGAACAACCTTCGGGAAGATGAGTTTTGCACTGCTCGTAACTCTAGGAGGCCGTAATGAACGGAATAAAAGCCAAAGTGACCGCCGACCTGTTGCGCGTGCGCGCTCAGCCCAGCACCGATGCACCTGTGTTGGGCATGCTAGCGACGGGTGCTGATGTTGAGGTGCTTGAGATCGCCAATGGCTGGGCCACAGTTGCGTTGGGCGCAGGTGGCGCACCCATCCGCCAGGAAAGCGGGGATGGGCCAGCGGTGGCCTACGTGTTTGCCGAGTATCTGAATCTGGGCGGGGGGTTGCCGGATCAGCCCCCGCAACCCCCTCAGCCACCTAACCCAACGATTGTCAGCACTGGTGCGTTCAAGTTGGGCATCAACGCCCTCACCAACACGGGTTTGGCCATGCGCGAGGCCGCCAATGGCTGCAAGTTTTTCCTCATCATGGATGACTTTTTGGGGGCCTCGGAGTTAAAGCAAAAGCACCCGGATGCCGTGGTGATGGTGCGGCGTTGGTTTGGCGGGGGCAGGCCCAGCGTGGATAACGCCCTGAATAGGCTGGAGGGAGCGGCCAACCCCAACCTCGTTTACATTGGCACCAACGAGGCCGACCAATATGGGCAGGAAGGCAAAGATTTGGAAGAGCGGGCACGATTTGATGTTGAGTTGGCGCGCCGCATCAAAGAGAAGAGCGGCGCGACCTATGCTGCGGGCACCCTCTCCATGGGCTGCCCCGACTTTACGAACCCAAAGACCTGCGACATTGTGCGCGAGCTGTATGCGCCGCATTACAACAGCGGCTTAATTGGGTTTGATATGCACTTGTATAGCCCCAACATGCAGCACATAGATCAGCCTAATGAGTGGCAATGGTTTGAGCGGCGCTGGGAATTTTTGTTCACCCGCTGTGGGTTTGACCCCAACGTGCGCGCCATTTATGCCTCCGAGACGGGCGTGGACGAGGGCAGTGTGGGTGGCTTCTCGGCGCACAACGCCACCCAGGAACAGTTTCGCTACTGGTGCGACAAATTTACGCAGGTGCAGCAGATGCCGGTGATTGTGAACGGGCAGGCATATCCCTCGCCAGTGGTCGGCGGGGCCATTTTTCAGTTGGGCGGCAACAACGATCCGCGTTGGCGTGGCTACGACATTCAGGATTATTTGGGCGAGTTTCGCAAAGTATGGGCTGTGGGGGTTGGGCGAGGCATGAAGAGTACCAAACGCGGCACGACGCGTGCGGCCAAGAAGATTAAACCCGTGGCGAAAAAGGGTGCGTTGAAGAAGGCAAAAGCCTCATCGGCAAAAAGAAAGGCGTGATGCGTGCAAGCCTTTTAGGTAGCGCATTGAAGGACTCTTTTGCATGGGTTAGGTGTGCGCTACCTGACAGGTCTTCGTTTTGTTCTATCGGTTGTTGAACCCATGCAATGTCGTTGCGCAACAACATTCGTAGCCAGTCCTTGGGTTTCAATCAGGTATCATTCTATTGCTTGTAACGAAATCAGATTAGACTAAATCCCGCGAGCTTGTTGCCAAACTCGCGGGATTTTTTGTCCATTTTATTTTTAGGGGGGAGCCATGAAGGTTCAAATGCGATTGACCACAGTTCTGGGTGTGATGGCGCTGGTGATATCGGCCTGCGCGGCACAGGCTGGCCCACGCACCAACCAACCCGCATCCACGCCCGATGCCTGGAAACTGGCCCAAACCCCCGGCGCGCCTGCCGCTAAGCCAGAGGCCAACGCCATCGGCGACGCCATCAACAAAAAAGCCAACGGCCTGGCCCAAGCCATGACGCTGGTGCCGGAGAGCGCCGAGCTGGTGACATTTACCGATTGGACGCGCGTAAAAGCGGGGGCGAAGGCTGCCGATGTGACAGGCCAAAGTGACGCAGGCCAGCAGAAAACGCTGGCGACGTGGCTGAAAGAGCAAACGCCATTTGCGGCATATGGCTTTAGCCAGATCGAGACGCATGTGAAGGATTGGGGCTGGAACAGTTTGGATTTGCTGTGGGAGGCCGCGACGCGGGTGGGCGACAATCCAGTTTACGTGCTAAAGCTGCGCGACGATGTTGACCTTGACGCGATCAAAAAGCATTTTGAGGCGCGCAAGTTCAGCAAATTTGCTTACCAGGGGGCAACTGTGTTTGCGTTTAGCGGCAGTGCGGACTGGCTGAAGACGACGCAACGCTCGATTTATACGACGGCTATTTTTGAGGACAAGAAGCTGTTGGTAATGAGCTATCAACCCAAGAACGTTCAGGCAATTTTGGAGTTGAATGCAAAGAAGAGCAAGGCGCTGGGTGACGCTGAGGCGATGACCAGCCTGGTTGCGGCACTAGGCGAGAAGCCAAGCGCGTTTTTGGCCAAGGCCTCGTTTGCGTGCAAGACATTGGATGCGATGGCCAAAGACATTGGCTTGCATCCGGAAGCATTGGGCAAGTTCAAGGAATCGTTTACGACCGAGCCTGTGCATGCCTACTCGGCATTTGGCTTGGGTTACGACCTGCAAGAGGGCAAGACCATTGGCACAGTGGTGCTGCATTACGACAAAGCCGAGGATGCCAAAGCCGATATGAGCGCGCGCCAGAGCGACTTGAAACAGGGCATTAGCCTGACCAGCATGAAGCCCTACACCGAGCTGCTGACGCTGGACAAAGCCGTGCTGGAAGGCAGCGATATTTTGTTGCAAGTGGTGCCGGTCAATAATTCGCCCAAGACGCTGTGGAGCATGATTTCTCGACAAGACATGGCCTATGCGCGTTGCCCGCAAGCTGTGCAAGTTTTGAGCAATGCGGGATAAGACAGACGTCTCGGCTGTCACAAAGCAGCCGCGAAGTCAGACATCAGACATCAGAAGCTTGGCAATTTGTCTCCTACCGTCCATCCTTCTTTTTCTTGTCACTTCGCTTTACCAACTGAACTTGCCTGGCTTTTATTACGATGAAGGCTTTGACCTGACGCCGATGCTGAGCGTGATGCACGGTGAACCAGTTGATCTGTTGCGCGGCGTTGGCTTTGCCGGTTACCCGGTGATGCGCATGGATTACATGGGCAGCCTAAACGGCTATTTAACGCTGCCGTTTATGGCAGCACTGGGGCCGGGGGTTTTGGCGGCGCGCCTACAGCCGCTGGTCTTCTCGCTCATCACGCTGGTGCTGGCGTTTGTGCTGGCACGGCGCTGGTTTGGGCTGGGGGTGGCGACGGTCACGGCGCTGCTGCTCAGCGTCAATCCTTCGTTCATCTGGTTTACCCGCCAGGGCATTACGGTGACGAGCGCCATGACGGTGTTTTCGCTGGGGTCGTGGATTTTGTTGGATAAGTGGAGATTAGAGATTAGAGATTGGAGATTGAATCCTGAATCTCCAATCTCTAATCTCTCTTTGTTCTTTGCTGGCTTGTGTTTAGGGCTGGGGCTGTGGGCCAAGATTGTGTTCTTGTGGTGGATTGCGCTGACCGTTGTCATTGCTCTGGTGTGGTTGTTCACGTGCCAGCAACGTATCAGGCCTCTCCTCATCTCCTCATCTCCTTATCTCCCTTTCCTGTTGATTGGGTTCGCACTTGGCGCGGCCCCATTCATCTACTACAACTTGGCCGGGCTTTCGCAGGGGCAGCCGCCCGCCACATTTAATTTGCTCTTTCGTTCGCTGCTGAACCCCACCGAGTACGCCGTCCAAAACAGCAACTTCTTGGGCAATCTGGATAAGCGCTTTCAAGACTTTGCCGTGTTTCTAAACGGCAGCTACTTCTGGTATTTAGCCAATGTGCCGTACGGCAATGTTTATGCCGTGCCCACGTTTTTGGTCAGTGTCATCGTGGGTAGTTTGCTTGCCCTCAAACGACCTGAGTGGCGCAAGTGGTTGGCCTTACTCCTGTGCATCGCCCTCTATCTGCCCATGAGTTCGTTTACCGTGAGCGATTTGTGGGCCACCCATTTCTTTGTGCTGCTGCCCTTGCCGCAAATGGTGGTGGCGTGTGCGGCGGTGCGGCTGAGTGAGTTTGTGATGCGTAAGCTGCGCAATATGACAGGGGGGCAAGCAAACAAGGAGACAAGGGGCTTACGCCATCTCCTTGTCTCCTTGTCCCCCCTTCTCCTTGTCATCCCCCTCCTCACTCCCACCTTCTCCCGCGATATTTGGGTGAATCAGCATTACCACGAGGCATTAGCAAAAGGGGGCGGATCGGGGCGGTTTTCGGATGCGGTTTATGCGCTGGCCGATCAGCTAAACCAAAACAACGTGGCAGAACCCATCGCTTTGGATTGGGGCATTAGCCAGCAACTGCGCGTGCTAACCGCCGACCGCGTGCGCCCCCGCGAAATCTTCGGGTTCACCCCCGAACCGACAGACGAATTTCGACAGCAGGTTCGAGACTTGCTGCGAGACCCATCCCGCCAATACCTGGTGTTGTGGGGAGGTGATGACAAGTGGAAGGGTTTTGCCGTCTATAATCGTCGAAACGAATTTACGCGGATCGCTAACGAGATGGGCAAACAGGTTGTAGAGACCTTCATCGCCTACGAGCGCAGTGGTCTGCCGGTGTATATCATTCTTAAGGCACAGTAACTTGGTGGTTAGGGATTAGGGATTGGTGATTCACTTAATCACCAATCCCTAATCCCCAATCACTCCTCTATGAGCATCTTCCGAGCCGACATCGGCATTGACCTGGGTACTGTCAACGTGCTTGTCTACAAGCGCGGGTCGGGCATTGTGATTCAAGAGCCATCTGTTGTTGCCATTTTGGCGCGCGAGGGCATTGTGGTGGAGGTGGGCGAGGAAGCCCGCCAGATGTATGGTCGCACCCCCGACGAAATTGAAGTGGCGCGCCCCCTCAAAGATGGCGTGATTGCCGACTATCAGGTGACGCAAAAGATGCTGGAGCATTTTGTGCGCAAGGCCAAAGGCTTCAGCTTTTTGCGCCCACGCGTGGTGATTGGCGTGCCGTATGGTGTGACCAGCGTGGAACGCCGCGCCGTGCGCGAGGCCGCGTTGGCTGCGGGTGCAGGCGAGGCTTATTTGATCCGTGAACCCCTGGCGGCGGCATTGGGTGCGGGCCTGCCGGTGGATACGGCCACAGGCAACCTCGTTCTGGACATCGGCGGCGGCACTGCCGAGGCCGCAGTGGTCTCGATGAACGGCATCGTGGTTGCCAACTCGGTGCGCGTGGGCGGCATACGGCTAGACGAGGCCATCCAGAACTTCATCCGCCGCAAATATAACCTGGCCATTGGCGAGCCAACGGCTGAAGAGATCAAGATTCGCATCGGCAGCGCCATGCCGCTGGAGCATGATTTGGTGATGCAGGTGCAAGGCCGCGACCAGGTGATTGGCTTGCCGCGCACCATCGAAGTGAGCTCGGGCGAGATCACCGAGGCGCTGCAAGAGCCTCTGTCGCAAGTGATCGCATGCATCAAAAGCGTGCTGGAGCGCACCCCGCCCGAATTGGCAAGCGACATTATTGACCGCGGCATGGCGATGACCGGCGGCACGGCCTTGCTGCGCAAGCTGGACGAATATCTCACCAAAGAAACTGGGCTGCCTGCCTACGTGGCCGATGCGCCAATGGCCTGCGTGGCGCTGGGCACAGGCCGTGCGCTAGACCACGTGGAAGTGTTGCGGCGGACAGAATTTATCAATTGATTCTCGCTTCTGCCTCACCTCGCCGCCGTGAGCTGTTGGGGGCCTTGGGTGTGGAATTTGTGGTGCGCCCAGCCAACATCAACGAAGACCCTTTGCCCGGCGAATCCCCTCTCGAAACCCAACACCGCATTACGCTGGAGAAGGCGCGGGCGGCTGAGGAGGGATTAGGGATTAGGGATTGGGGATTGGACTCGCAGCAATCACCAATTACCAATCCCCAATCCCCATTCACTACCCTCATCGCCTGCGACACCACTGTGTTGTTGGATGGCGAGATGCTGAACAAGCCCGCCGATGAAGCCGAGGCCTGGGCCATGTTGCGCAAACTGCGCAACCGCGCACACGAAGTGCAAAGCTGCATTGTGATTAAACGCGGGGATGAAGAAATTGTGGCTATGGTGTCGTCGCAAGTGGTGATGCGCAATTACAGCGACGATGAGATTGCGACCTACATTGCCACGGGTGATCCGTTCGACAAGGCAGGCAGCTATGCGGTACAGCACGAGGTGTTTCATCCAGTGGCCGAGATTCGCGGCTGCCCGCTGAACGTGATTGGCTTGGCGCTGTG
>JAYTNY010000328.1:0-5700 GCA_043748055.1 Roseobacter sp. | reverse complement strand
GCAAAGGTCAGCAACCGTTCGCTGCCGTCCTCGCCTTGCCAGATAAAGGCTATTTTGTTTTTGCGCTCGGTCTTCAGGTGGCGGTCTATGGCGTTAGCGACGATATTTGTTTTGCCGCCGGTGAACCACTTGAAGAAGGGCTTGTTGCTGTCATCTAAAACGTGATCCCACTTTTGCCACCACACCAGTTCGCTGGCACGGTCGGCCCAAAAGCCTTGCGGGTTGTCGTTCGCTTGTGCGCTGAGGGCGTCCCAGTTTTTGATCCGGGCGCGCGAGATGACATCGGGGCTGGGGAGGTAGAGGTTGGACATCTTGGGTTTGGGTCTCCTAATTTATTTTTTGAGGTGTGGGTGAGCTAGCAAGGCGGTGTTGTTTTCTGCGCAAATTTTAGAGCAGAAATGGGATGAGGCTGCAACCCACGCTTACGCAAAGCACCCTGAGCGCAGCACATTCCGATGCGCGCTCGGCTTCTGAGCCGCGTCGAAGGGGCGCTTGATGATGCGCTTGGCTGACGATGCTTGACATGGGGCGCGTCCTTCGACTGCGGCAGATTCGTATGCGTAACCCCATTGGTGCCAAGCCGCCTGCACTCAGGATGCTTTCTTGCGGGGTTTGGTTAAGAGATCAAAGGCTGGAAAGATGGGAGGCACTAACCCGAAAACCGATGCTGAGGTTGCGGCGCGTCGGATCGTTGGAGTAGCGGTAGGCGCAGCACAGTGCGGTTGAGTGCGGCGTGTGGCGGCGACATCGGTAGGTCATTTTAAGACAGCCACAAAATTTAGTTCACGCGATAGCATTATCCGCGTGAAGATCCACGCCCTACAAACCGGAACCGTCGCCGTCAAACGCGCCCATCGCAAGCTCACCGGCCCGCCATTCACGCGCCTGCTCAGCGTTTTGCTGGATTGGCGCTACACCGAGCCTCTGCCTATCTATTCATGGGTGATTGAGCATCCCGAAGGCTTAATTGTGGTAGACACGGGCGAGGCGGCGGCGGTGATGGAGGCGGACTACTTCGAGACCGACTATGAATACCGGTTTGCGCAGAAGTACGGGCGCATGTTCAAGTTCAGCGTGACGCGTGAGCAGGAGATTGGGCTGCAACTCAAGGCCCTGGGCATCAACCCGCGCACGGATGTGCGGTGGGTGGTGCTAACCCACATGCACTGCGACCACGTAGACGGCCTGCGCTACTTCCCCAACGCCGATATTTGTATTTCGCAAGCCGAGTTCGCCCGCACCTCGCGCGCGTTTTGTCGCTGGCCCATCTGGTTCCGGCCTTCCATGCTGGTGAATTTTGATGCGCAACCTTACGGCGCATTTACCCACAGCCATGTGCTGACGAAGGCAGCCGATGTGTTGCTAGTGCCCACGCCCGGTCACACTTTTGGCCATCAATCCGTCATTGTGAGGGATGGCGGTGTGGATGTGTTGCTGGCGGGAGATGCCATCTTTAGCGAGGCGCAGGTGCAGGCCGATGAAGTAGCAGGCATTGTGGCGGATGTAAAACTGGCGCGCCACACGCTGCACACCTTGCGCCAACACGCCGCGCAACGGCCCACCGTTATTTTGCCTTCCCACGATGCAAACGCAGCCGAGCGTCTGCACGCGAGACAAGTTCACCGCCACGCGGCCTGACGCAACTGCTTGGGCGTTTTGTGATAGTGCTGCTTGATGAGCCGCGAGAAGTGAAACGGATTAGCAAAGCCCGACCGCTCGGCAATCTCGCTGATGCTGAGGCCGGTGGCGCACAGCAGTTCTGCGCCACGCCGCACGCGGGCTTGCCACAAATATTGGGTGGGTGTGGTGTGCAAGTGTCTGCGGAAAAGTTTGATGAGGTGTTGCGGCGTCACGTTGGCTGCCCGCGCCACATCGGTCAAAGTCAGCACCGAGGCCAACTGCGCATCCATCACCTGCAACGCCAGCAGCACGGCCTGCGGCAGCGAGGATTGGCTGGCGGCGCTCTCGGCCTCGAACACAAATTGGCGCAGCGCGGCCAGCCCCAGTTGCTCTAACAACAGTGTGGCGCTGGTTAGGTCTGATGGCGGCACGGTTAGCCCCAGCTCGATGCAACCATGCACGTGCGCGCTGAGCGGCAGGCAGAATGGCGCGGCCAACAACTGTGTGTGCAAGTCCGTTGGCACCAGCGTGGGGTGCACCGCGCACCAACTGTGGTGCGTGCGGCGCGTTGGTGTAAAGCGAAAATATTCGGCGTGGTCGGGCTTCATCAACGAGACATGCTGCGCGGGCAATTCATGCAGCGCACCGTCGATGTCGATTTTCGCCTCGCCGTCATACATCACCACTAATTGAAAATCTTGCTGGGTTCGCGGGCCGCACAGGCCGCCAGGTTCGTAGACCACATCGCCAAACGTAGCGCGGCCCGCCGCACGCATGCGGTTCATTTTGGACAAGTTTTGGATGATCCCAGCCATAGAACTTGGGGAAAGTGTGTGCTAAAACGGGTGATATGGCAACTAGAGATATGCTCGCAACCGACCCCGTCGCTGTGGTCACAGCGAATCGCCCAGAGTTTACGCATCATCCGTTCTTCTCGTGGCAGCAGGGCAGCGCGCCGAATGGCTACTTCAACGCGGCGAGCATCCCGAAGGTTCAGAAACCTTCGGGATGCTCGCCGCTGGCCGAGTTCTTTAAGGAGAATGGCTTTTTGGTGCTGCAAGCTGGGGCCAGCGCCGACGAGGTGGACGCGCTGAACCGCGAGACGGCGGCCATTTGTCGCGGGGATCGGGGTGAGATTAGCGGCATTGACCCCACGCTGGCAAACACGCTCAGCGACGACGAGATCATGCGGCGCTACTTGTGCATCCACTTCCCACACAAGGTCTCGGAGTTGATGCACCAGACGTTGTTGCACCCAAACACGGTTAATGTGTTGACGCAGGTGATTGGGCCTAATGTGAAGTGCATGCAGAGCATGTTGTTCATCAAGGCCAGCGGCAAGCCTGGGCAAGCCTGGCACCAGGATGAGTTTTATATTCCGACGCGCGACCGATCCCTTTTGGGCGCATGGATTGCGATGGATGACGCGACGGTGGAGAACGGTTGTCTGTGGGTCATCCCCGGCTCGCACAAGCATGGCGTGCTGTGGCCGCAACATCAGCAGCGCGATCATCGTTTCGATTGCGCGGGCGAGGCTACGTCATTCCCTTACTCGGATGACGATGCCGTGCCGGTGGAAGTGAAGAAGGGCAGCATCGTGTTCTTCAATGGCTATCTGCTGCATCGCTCGTTGCCCAACTATGCGCCAGGTGGCTTCCGCCGCTCGCTGGTGAACCATTACATGAGCGCTGAATCGTTGTTGCCGTGGCACTGGGGCGAAAAGTATTCAGGCGCCATTGCTGGGCTGGATTACCGCGACATTGTGATGGTTGCGGGCAAAGACCCGTATGCGTGGAAGGGCATTGAGCAGCGTGCAGGCTCGCATGTGCGCCCCAGCGGCGAGGGCGGCTGCGGCACGCCCGAACGCAATACCGATGCGTTGAAGTTTAAGAATATGGTGTTGGTGGATTCGGAAGATGAGGATGAGCACGATCATTAGAGAGTAACGTTAGGCGATGTGGTGAACATCGTTGCATTGGCCTTTAGCTTCAACTCCAAAACGTAATCCAAAACACAAGTTAGGCAATCGCTTCTAGTGCATTCCACGCCCCTGCCAAGTCACTTTCCACTTTTGTATATTCCTCACCCAGCGTTTTCATCTTGGTGTAATCGTTGGCGGCCACTTCCATCTCCCAGCTCAGCTCGGTCAATCGCCGCTCCAATTGCGCGATGCGTTGCTCGGCTTGCTCTAGCTTCTTCAAGCGTTGTTGCTCCTGGTTCTTGTTCAGCTTGGCGGGCGTGGGGGATTGGGGAATAGGGATTGGAGATTGAGCGGATTTGGCTTCTGGCTTTTTCGCCGTTGCGCCGCCTATTCGTTTATTCGTTTCCAATTCGTTGATCGCGTTAATCTTGCTCTCGACCCACGCATCGTATGTGCCGCGAAAAATCTTCAGTTGCGTCTTGCCATGCACATCCCGTTCCAACGACCAAATTTGCGTTGCCAGCGCCGCCACCAAATAGCGGTCGTGGCTCACCATCAGCAGCGTGCCATCAAAGCCGTTCAGCGCATCGGTCAAAATTTCCTGGGAGGGGATGTCCAAATGGTTCGTCGGCTCATCCAGCAGCAGAAAGTTCGCGCCCTGCAAGGTCAGCTTCGCTAAAGCCACGCGCCCGCGTTCGCCGCCGCTCAGCATGCCCACTTTCTTAAACGCATCGTCGCCGCTAAACAAAAAGCGCCCCAAAATGGCACGCGCCTCGCTCATCTTCATATCCTCGCGCGCGCTCATCAGCTCGTCCAGAATGGTGTTGTCCAGGTTCAAGCCTTCATGCGCTTGGGCAAAGTAACCCAGCCGCAAACTGGCCCCCAGCCGCACCTCGCCGCCCAACGGTTCCAACTCACCCAGCACCGTTTTAAGAAAGGTGGTTTTGCCTGTGCCATTCGGGCCAATCAGCGCCGCGCGCTCGGTGCGCAGCAGTTGCAGGTTGGGCGCTTTGAACAAGGGATGAGGGATGAGGGATGAGAACGAAGCCCCCTCATCCCTCATCCCTCGCCCTTCATCCCTCTTATATCCCACCACCAACGAACCTGTCTCCAACACAATGTTGCCGCTGCGTGGGCCGCTCTGCAAACGCAAGTGCATGGCCCGCGCTTCCAGCGGTTTCTCCAGGCGCTCCATGCGGTTCAGGCGTTTTAACTTGCCTTTGGCGATATTCGTATTTTGCCCAGCGATGTTGCGCCGAATGTATTCCTGCTCTTTGGCAATCACTTCTTTCTGTGCTTCAAATTGCTTCAGCGCAAATTCGCGTCGCTCGGTGCGTTGGGCCACATAGTCGGTGTAGCCGCCGCGATAAAACTCCAAATAGCTCTGCGCATCACTGCGTTTGCCTAATTCCCAAACGTGGTCGCACACCTCATCCAAAAAGTAGCGGTCGTGGCTGACGACCAGCAAAGTGCCTTCCCAATCCTGCAAATAACTCTCCAACCATTCGATGCCGTCCGCGTCCAGGTGATTGGTTGGCTCGTCCAGCAGCAGCACATCTGGGCTTTGCAACAGCAGCTTGGCCAACGCCGCACGCACGCGCTGCCCGCCGCTCAGTTGTGCCAAAGACTTGTGCTCATCGCCTTGCTTAAAACCCAAGCCCGATAGCACGCGTTTGATCTTGGCGTCGATGACATAGCCGCCTTTTAATTCGTAGTCGTGTTGCAGTTCGCCATAGCGCTCCAGCGCTTTCTCGGCTTTTGCGCGTTCCGCGCCGGGGTCGGCCATCTCGTGTTCCAGCAGTGCCAGCTTGTGCGCCAGTTCGTTAATCTGCACAAACGCCGTCTGCATCTCCTGCCACACGGTGTGTTCGTTGCTTTCCTCAGCGGTTTGCGAGAGGTAGCCGCGCGTGGTGCCGCGCGCCATGCTGACCCCGCCGCCCATATTCGCGTCTTGCACGCCTGCCACGATGGTCAGCAGCGTGGTCTTGCCACAGCCGTTCGCGCCCACCAGCGCAATCTTGTCGCCGCGCGCAACAGAAAAATTGAGGTCGGTGAAAAGATCAAACGCACCAAACGATTTGCTGACGTTGGTGCCGACAATGATAGACATGCTTGCTTAGGTTTTTAACACGAAGAAGCGAAGAAACGAAGATAAAAAG
>JAYTNY010000327.1:0-1949 GCA_043748055.1 Roseobacter sp. | reverse complement strand
CGGTGAATCGTTCGACAAATTTGAGACGGTGGTCATCGAAGGTCCGGAGCATCTGTACCTCGGCGAGATCGAGGACATGGCCGATGCCGTGTTGGAGGGCAAACCCTCGCGCATCACCCACGAGGATTCGCGCAACAACGTGAAGACCATTCAAGCCTTGTTGCGCAGCGCCACGGCGCATTTGCGCATTGCGATGCGGTGAGTTGCCTAGCCCCCACAAAAAGCATTCTGAGCGTAGTCGAAGAATGCGCTCTATGGTGAGCTTGGCTAACGAAGTTCCAACGCGTCCGCATTCTTCGACTTCGCTCAGAATGCTCATTTATGGATTTTCTGATGTGTCACCAAGCTCTTAAAGCCAATTTAACGCCATCAACTCAACATATCGGCAGTAAGCCTTAGCGGGTATATCATCAGTAGCAATTCTTGCGAAGCAATCCTTGCGCAATATTGCTACCCAAACCGCCGTTTGTTTTTTGTATAGGGAGAAACCACATGAAAAAGCTCGATTACAGGCCTTCTTTCAAGCCTTCTCGCAGATCATTTTTAAGAGGAACGTTTTTGCTGGGCAGCGGCGCGGTGTTAACCGTCGTCGGCAACCGCTATCGCATCGCCATTGCGCAGGCCCCTGCGGCCTACCGCATGCGCGTGCTGCACACCAACGACCATCACGCGCGCATCGAACCGGTTACGGTGCAGGTGGGCACGGGCACGGCTGGCGCTGCCATCAACCGCAACTTTGGCGGTGTGGCGCGCCGTAAAACGCTGGTAGACCAAATCCGCGCCGCAACCACCGACGACCTGTTGCTGCTGGATGCGGGCGATGTCTTTCAGGGCACGCTCTACTTCAATCAATTTGTGGGCCAGGCCGATCTCTTCTTCTACAACGCGTTGGCTTACGATGCGATGGCCGTGGGCAACCACGAGTTCGACCAGGGCCAGGGCGCATTGCTCAACTACATCAATGGGGCAAACTTCCCGGTGCTCAGCGCCAACCTCAATGTAGATGCGAGTGCGACACTGGCCGCCGCGCTCAGCGCCACCCCGCTCACCGGCGCAGGCAAGCTCGGCCCGCGCACGATTATTACCAAAGCCAGCGGCAAGAAGATCGGTGTCTTTGGCCTCACCCCGCCCGACACTAGCATTCTGGCCAACGTCGGCGCAGGCGTTAGCTTTGGCACGGATTTGGTAGCGATTGCCCAAGCCCAAGTAGACGCGCTGAAAGCTGAGGGCGCCGAGGTCATCATCGGCCTCACCCACGTGGGCTACACGGTGGATTTGCAGTTGGCCGCTGCTGTGCGTGGCATCAACCTCATCATCGGCGGACATTCG
The DNA here is from genome assembly GCA_043748055.1 of Roseobacter sp. Lineage (GTDB taxonomy): Bacteria > Chloroflexota > Anaerolineae > J036 > Brachytrichaceae > JANMVQ01. Next base: position 620 of record JAYTNY010000327.1, on the reverse strand, counting down.
CACACGCCGCTGCTGCCGGTTACCAACCCGCCCACACCCGTTGGCATTGCCAGCGCCGGGCCATACCCCACCGTCGTCAACGACCCCGATGGCAAATCCGTGGTGGTTTGCACCGACTGGGAGTGGGCCAAGTGGCTGGGTGATATGACGCTCGGCTTTGATGCGACGGGTGCTATTACCGAAATTACCGGCGTGATTAGCCCGGTGTGGGCTGATGGCTTGGGCACTCCCGCCCGCGCCCTGCTGCCCGGCGAGCAACCAGAGATTACGCCCGATGCAGCCTTCGTCACCAAGATAAACACCGACTACAAGCCCGCCATCACCGCGTTGCAAAACACGGTTATTGGCAGCGCGGCAGTTTTGTTGGATGGCGAACGCGCCAACGTGCGAAACCGTGAGACCAATTTGGGCGATTTGATCGCCGAGATTATGCTGGCCCGCACACAAATTGATGGCGCGACGATTGCCATCACGAATGGCGGTGGCATCCGCGCCTCTATTCCAGCGGGCCAGGTCACTGTGGGCAGCGTGCTTACTGTGCTGCCCTTTGGCAACACCATCGCGCTAACAACTATTACAGGCGCGGGCTTGCGCAGCGCCATCGAGAACGGCATCAGCCA
>JAYTNY010000326.1:0-4937 GCA_043748055.1 Roseobacter sp. | reverse complement strand
GTTGCGGCGCAAGTGCGGCACGCCCTTGCCTTTCATCCGAAACACCGCGCCGGTCTGCGTGCCCATCGGAATCATCAGCTTTTCTTTGCCATCAATCGTGGGCACTTCAATCTCATCACCCAGCGCGGCCTGCGCAATGTTGATGGATAGCTCGACGACCACATCTTCATCTTTGCGGCGGAAGAACGGATGCGGCGTCACATTCACCACCACATACAAGTTGCCCGCTGGCCCGCCGTTGCCACCGGGTTCACCCTCGCCGTTCAAACGAATTTGCGTGCCGTTGTCCACCCCCGCCGGAATATTTACGGAGAGCGTGCGTGTGCTGCGCACTTGCTTCTTGCCACCGCATTGCTTGCACGGCGTGGTAATTACTTCACCCGTGCCGCCGCAGGTTGGGCAGGTCTGCACATTCACAAACGAGCCAAGAATGCTCTGCTGCACGCGCCGCACCTCACCGGTGCCGTTGCAGGTGCGACAGCGTGTGGGCGTGGTGCCCGGTTCGCTGCCCACCGCTTTGCACCGCGAGCAAGTCTCGTTGCGCACCACCTCAATTTCTTTTTCCGCGCCAAAAATGGCCTCCAGAAAATCCAGCTTGAGGTCGTAGCGCAAATCTGCGCCACGCCGTGGCCCACGCCGTTGCTGCTGGGCCGTGCCACGCGCAAACCCACCAAAGAACTCGTTGAAGATGTCGTTGATATCGCCAAAGCCGCTGCCATCAAAGCCCGCGCCACCACCGCCCGCGCCGCTCACGCCCGCGTGGCCATAGCGGTCATAGGCGCCGCGCTTCTGGTCGTCGCTCAAAATTTCGTAAGCCTCGTTCACCTCTTTGAACTTGGCCTCGGCGTCCTTCTCTTTGTTCACATCTGGGTGAAACTGGCGCGCCTTCTGGCGGAACGCTTTTTTAATCTCGTCCGCATTGGCGCTTTTCTCCACGCCCAACACCTCGTAATAATCTCGTTTGTTTGCCATGCAAGCCTTCAGCAATCAGCTTTCAGCAATCAGCTTTGAACAACAAACGGTCAGCAACCAAAAACTGATTGCTGACCGCTAAAAGCTGATAGCTAAATTTTACTTCGATTCCCTAAACTCCCCATCCACTACATCACCCTCTGGAGGCTTTTGCTCTCCGTCGCCCTCAGCCGTGCCGTTCGGCGAGGCTGCGCCGTCTGCGCCTGCCTGCTGATACATCGCCGCGCCAATCGCGCTCAATACGCTCTTCAGCTCGTCGGCGGCTTTGCGCATCGCCGAGACATCCTCGCCCATAATCACCGAGCGCACTTCCTTAATCTTGTCTTCCAGCTCGGTCTTCTTGTCGGCTGGAATCTTCTCGGCGTTGTCGCGCATAAACTTCTCAGCCTGATACGCGGCGTTGTCGCCTTCGTTGTGCGCCTCAATCTTCTCGCGCTTGCTCTTATCACCTGCGGCGTTGGCGGCGGCTTCCTTCACCATGCGGTCAATCTCTTCCTTCGCCAAACCGCTGCTGGCCTGAATCGTAATGTGCGCGGTCTTGCCGGTCGCCTTATCGCTGGCCGTCACGCTCAAAATGCCGTTCGCGTCAATATCAAACGAGACTTCGACTTGTGGCACACCGCGCGGCGCAGGTGGAATGCCATCCAGAATAAATTTGCCCAGGCTTTTGTTGTCGGTCGCCATCGGGCGCTCACCTTGCACCACGTTAATTTCCACGCTGGTCTGGCTGTCGCTGGCCGTGCTAAACACCTGGCTCTTCTTGGTCGGGATCGTCGTGTTGCGCTCAATCAACGGCGTCGCCACGCCGCCCAGCGTCTCAATACTCAACGTCAACGGCGTCACATCCAACAGCAACACATCGCGCACCTCGCCGCCCAACACACCGGCTTGCACAGCTGCGCCAATCGCCACCACTTCGTCGGGGTTCACGCTGCGGTTCGGCTCTTTGCCAAACATGCGCTTCACGGCCTCGCCCACGGCGGGCATACGGGTCATGCCACCAACAAGCACCACTTCTTCAATCTTGCTTGTGTCAAAGCCTGCATCAATAATCGCTTGCTTGCATGGCGCAAGGCTGCGCGCCACCAATTCTTCGGTCATTTGCTCCAAGCGGCTGCGCGTCATGCGCGTCACCAAGTGCTTTGGCCCGGTTGCGTCGGCAGTCAAATACGGCAAGTTGATCTCGGTCTCCATTGTGGAAGACAGCTCAATCTTGGCCTTCTCCGCCGCCTCTTTCAAGCGTTGCAACGCCTGACGGTCGCTCTTCACATCAATCCCGTTTTCTTTCTTAAACAGGTCAATCAAATAATCCATCACCTTGATGTCGAAGTCGTCGCCGCCCAGGAACGTATCGCCGTTGGTGCTCTTCACCTCAAACACGCCATCGCCCACTTCCAAAATGCTCACATCAAATGTGCCGCCGCCCAAGTCGTAAACAGCAATAATCTCGTCGGCCTTCTTGTCGAGGCCGTATGCCAAAGACGACGCCGTCGGCTCGTTGATGATGCGCAGCACTTCCAGGCCCGCAATCTTGCCCGCGTCTTTCGTCGCCTGGCGTTGGGCATCGTTAAAGTAAGCTGGCACCGTAATCACCGCTTGCGTCACCGGCTCGCCCAAATACGCCTCGGCATCAGACTTGATCTTCTGCAAGATCATCGCGCTCACTTCTTGGGGCGAATACTCTTTGCCGCCCATCACAATCCGGCAATCGCCATTCGGCGCAGCCACCACTCTATAGGGCACAATCTTCAACGCCTTCTGCACTTCGGCATCTGTAAATTTGCGGCCCATAAAGCGCTTCACGCTAAAAATGGTGTTCTCTGGATTGGTGACCGCCTGGCGCTTCGCCACCTGCCCCACCAACCGCTCGCCGTTCTTCGGGTTCACCGCCACCACCGAGGGAATCAACCGCGCGCCCTCTGCGCTCGGAATCACCACCGGCTCGCCGCCTTCCATCACAGCCACCACGCTGTTCGTCGTCCCCAGGTCAATACCAATTATTTTTGCCATGTTTCTCCAAGACATGAGATTAGAGATTGGAGATTAGAGATTGAGCGAATCACCCAATCTCCAATCTCTAATCTCTAATCCCAAAATTTACCTTGCCACCCGCACCAACGTCGGTCGAATCACGCGCTCGCCCAACTTGTAGCCTTTTTGTAGTTCTTCAATCACATGCCCACTCTCGACATTCTCAGCATCATCGTGGCTCACCGCCTCGTGCTGGTTCGGATCGAACACGTCATTCGTCTTCACGTCAATCGTCTTCACGCCCTCGCTCTCCAAAATCAATTGCAGCTTGCGATGAATCAGCAACATGCCATCCATCCATGTCATGCCTCGCAAAGATTCTGGCATCGTCTTCGTCGCGCGGTCAAAGTCATCCAGCACCGGCAGCACCCGGCCTACAAAGGCCGATGTGGCAAACGTGCGCAAGTTGGCGCTGTCCGCATCTTGGCGCTTTTTGTAGTTCGAGAAGTCGGCCACCGAGCGCAGCCAGCCATCTTTGTTCTTGGCCGCCTCGGTTTGCGCCGCTGCCAACTCCGCCTTTAGCTTGTCAATTTGTTCGTCCATCTCTGCCTTTGCCACAACCTCAGCATCCGCCACAATGAATGCTTGAGCTACGGCATCGGCGTTTTCTTGTGTTGCTTCTGTGTTCTCCATTTCTTAATCTCCGTACAAATCTGTCACCAAGTCACTCATCAAATCCGCCACATACCGCACTGTGCTGATGGCCCGGCCATACGGCATGCGTGTTGGCCCCAGCACACCCACCGTGCCAGTTGCAAAACCCTCTAAACCATAGCGCGCCACCACCATGCTGCATGCGCTCAGCTCACGCCACTGGCCCTCGCCGCCAATCACCACTTGCACCGTGCCCACCCGCGAGTTGCTTACATCGTGCAAAAAATTGGGCTGTTCCATCGCGTGAACCAGCGCATTCGCATCCAGCCGGTTATCAAATTCCGGCTCGTTCAACACCTCGGTCAAGCCATCTCTAAAAATCTGCCCAATCGGCGCAGCTTCGCCACCGCTCATCAACTCCATCAACAACCGCGCCACATCCAGTTCAAAATCCGTCAAGTCCGTTAGTTTTTCATTGGTTTTATTGCGGATGTTGCTCGCATCCGCCGCCGAGAACCACGAATTGAACTTATTCGCCAACTGCGTCAGCGCCGCTTGATCCATCGGCTCTTTCAGCGTCAGCACCTGTTGGCGCACCGTGCCGCCTTGAAATACGACGATCATCAACACCAGTTGTGATTGCGTCGAGATCAACTCGATCCGCCGCAACCTCGGTTGCTCCACGCTCGGCGCAGTCACCAGTGCCGCGCTGCGCACCGAGCGCGCCAACACCGCTGCCGCCAATTGCATCCACTGCGCCATCTCCAGCTTGGCCTGATGAAACTGATGCCGGATCGTGTTGCGCTCATTTAATGGAAGCTCTACATCGCCCACCAGCCGTTCCACAAAATAGCGGTAGCCCTTGTCCGTGGGTTTGCGCCCCGCCGAGGTATGCGGATGAGTCAGAAAACCTATTTCCTCCAACGTCGCCATGTCGTTGCGAATCGTCGCCGAGGAAACGCCCAACGTCTCCAAAAGCGACTTGGAGCTGACGGGTTTGGCGCTACTCACGTAGCTCTGAATCACCAAACTCAGAATCGTTTGCTGGCGTGGGGTCAAATCCTGCATGTTATGACTCAAAAACTGGCACTCATCGCCAAAGACTGCTAAACAACAGGCAAAAATCATACACGCCTCGCAAAATAGCGTCAATACAACTTCGGCACAACTTCGGCACAATTTACGAGACTCTTAGCAAATTGTTATCCCGTTTTGCCCAACCAGTACGATTTCGCATCACCTCACAATTGCTTTTATTCAGATCACAGTACAATCGGCGCGGTTAGGCGTATGTAGAAATGTGGATAAATCGAAAGATAATGTGATCTTTCCGCAGGACT
>JAYTNY010000325.1:0-2561 GCA_043748055.1 Roseobacter sp. | reverse complement strand
CGCCTCGTTTAAGCGCGTCTCGCGGCCTGGCAGTTGCACAGCCCACAGCTCCACCTCATCTGTTAACGCCCGCTGCCACCCGGCATAGCTGGATGCGTTGCCGCCCGCGTGCGGAAAGCAAATGAGCCGCAGCGCCGCGTGCGGGTTGGGGCGCACACAACGCAACCACGGGCTGTTTAATGTTGTTGCGTTCATTACTCCGTTCATCATTATTCCGTTCAGCATTGCGTTCATTGCATCACTTTGTCCATTGGCATTTGCTGGGTGCGGCGTTCGCGACGCGTGGCCCGTGTTAATTTTTGCAGGCTGCGGTGTGCCGCCGGGCCAATGGCAAACAGAAACGCCAGCACGTTCATGCCGAACCGCCGCGCCAGGCGTTGTTGTTTTTGGTAACGCGCCACCGCCTCGGTGTAAGACATGGCGCGGTGCGAGATCATGATGTTGAGCGGTAGCCACTTGTCTGGGAATAGCTGATACAGCTTGCGCTCGATGGTCTTGCGCGCCACCACCCGCAACGACGCGGTGGTATCGCGCAGCTCGACAAAGTTTTGCTTGGCAAGCTGGGCTAGCAGATCGGTGTTGGGCTTGCGCAGGGTTTGAAAACGCGCAAACGCAGCCAGCCGGTCATCGGGCGCATCGGCCAGACAGTTATCCAGCACGGCGGTGTCTTCAAACGCCGAGTTCATGCCCTCGCCCCAAAACGGGGTTACGGCGTGAGCGGCATCGCCTAACAAAACGATGCGGTCTTTGTAGTGCCACTGGGTGGTGTGCATGGTGATGAAGTGCGACATGGGCAGCGCAGCCAGGGTTTGGGGCAGCGCAGGAGCAACCGCCAACAGGTCGCTAAATTCGCGTTGCAACAACTCGGCATGGGCTTCGGGCGTGGTCAGTTGCTCGGCAAACTCAAATGGGGCAATAAAGTTTCCGGAGAACGTGCCATCTATGTTGGGGAAGGCGAAGAAGGTGCAGTTGCCACGCGGCCACAAGTGCAGCGCACCGGCTTGCAAGGCGTGTTGCCCGTTGGGTTGGGCGGGAATAAACACATCTTTGTAACCCCAATCTAAAAAATCTTGATGAAAGTCGGCCCGTTCGCCGCGCTGCATTTGCTGGCGCACCGCCGAGAACACGCCATCGCAGCCCACAATCAGGGGCGCTTGCACTTCTGTGGCAGCGTGCTGCGGCTGGCTTTGATCTTGAAACCACAGCGTGTTTGTGGCCTTGTCCATGCGGGTTAGGCTTTGGTTAAAGAAGAAGCGAATGTTGGGGAACTGTTGCGCCGCCGCGTATAACAAAGCATTGATGTCGTTGCGGCGGATGGCGTGCAACTGTTCGCGGTTGTCTTTGCTGTAGGGCACATACGTGGTGGTGCCGTCTGGGTTATGCACCATGCGCCCGCTGATGGGGCTGGAGATTTTCAGCGCGGCCTCCATCAGCCCAATCTCGTTGAGCGCCATGAGCCCGCGCTTGGACAACGTGACCGTAAACGAGCGCTGCGCCGCATGTGCCTGGCTAACCGACGGGCGGCGCTCGTAAACATCGACGTTGAAGTTGCGGCGCGCCAGACGAATGGCCATCATCACACCGCCTAAGCCTGCGCCAACAAGGGTGGCCTGTTGTTTTAATGGGTTGTTTTGTGTAGTCATTTGAATCTTGAGCCGGATTCGGGCTTCAAACTTCTAACCGCAGACTCTTATTGCCTTAGGCCTTAGGTTTTCACCACAAAGACACGAAGATCACAAAGAGCATCTTCGCGTTCTTTGTGTCTTTGTGGTGAAAAACAGAAAGCTTCAGGCAATCAGCCTCTGACTCCATTAAGTGCGCGCAACTGACCGAAAAAATGCACCGTCTAACATCGGGCGCAACACATTTGCCAACACCATCACATTTGGCTCATCCATCAGCGTGCTGTGTTTGCCGGGCACCGAAATCACATTCACCCCGCCGCAGGCCAGCTCACGCCAATCGCGTGCGGCAAAAGATTCGCTGCGGTCTATGCAGCGAAAAAGCGACAGCGCCCCGCTATACGGTTGCGGCTTGTAGGCCGCCATCGCTTCGATGTGCGCTTCGGTGGTGGCATACATGCGGCGCATGTCGTCCAGCTCATAGCTCGGCGGAATCAGCCCCGCCTGCTTGCCCATCTCCAACAAGTAACGGTTGCGGTGGGCATAGCTGGGCAAAGATCGCAATTGCTTCGCCATCTTCTTGGCCTCGCGGTCGTCCCAGTCATACAACATTTGCATCATCAACTTCTCGTCGGGGTCTTGGATGCCTTGCCCAGAGTAGGGCAGGCGCTGGGTGTAGACGTATGAATCCAACAACGCCACTGTGCCCACCTCGTCGCCGTTTTCTTCAAACTGCCGCGCCAATTCGTAGGCAATCAAGCCGCCCATCGAATAGCCCACCAGGTGGTATGGCCCGTGTGGGTAGGCTTGTTTGATGGCGTCACGATAGAGTTTGGCCATCTCAGGAATGCTTTGCAGCGGCAGTTGGTCGCTGCGCAACCCATGCCCTTGCAAGCCATAGGCGTTGTAGCCCTGGCCCAAATGCGTTAACAGCCCCAA
>JAYTNY010000324.1:0-1857 GCA_043748055.1 Roseobacter sp. | reverse complement strand
CAACCCACGCCAGCCCCATCCACCCCAACGCCCCAACCGGCACCCGCAGTGCCGTTAACCCAGGTGCCCGCCGCCCGCGTGCAGCGCCTCAGCAAAGCGGTCAATATCACCCGCTGGTTTTGGTATCCCGAAGGCAGCAGCCAGACTTACTGGGAAAACTACATGACCGACGCCGACCTGACGCTCTTGCGCCAGATGGGCGTGCTCAGCGTGCGGCTGGTCATCAGCCCCACCTTCTTCTACCAGGTCAACGACCCCGCCACCCTAAACCCAGTCATGATCGGCTATCTGGACAAAGCCGTAGATCGCCTGCTGGCTGCCGATTTGGCGGTGGTGATTGACATGCATGATCAGGACAAAGATGCCTGGCACTTCAACGCAAAATATGTGGACGGCTTTATGACTTACTGGCAAGCATTGGCCCAGCGCTACGCCAACCGCGACCCCGACCGCGTGATGTTTGAGATGTTGAACGAACCGGTGTTCCCCAACGAGGCTGAGAAGTGGGCCAAGATTCAGCAACGCTGGGTAACGGCTATGCGCCAAGTCGCGCCCGGCCACACCCTCATCGTCACCGGCAACGAGTGGAGCAACATCAGCGGCCTGCTCAAGCTGCCGCCGCTGGCCGATAAAAATCTGGTCTACACCTTTCACTTCTACGATCCGTTTCAGTTCACCCATCAGGGTGCCACCTGGGCTGGGCCAGGGCTGGAGGATTTGAGTGGCGTGCCCTACCCCGCCACACCCGAACGCTGCAAAGACCTGCTGGAGAAAATAACCGATGCGGGCAAAAAACAGAGCATGAAGAATTACTGCCTGGGCTATATCACTGCCAGCAAGCTCAAAAACAAAATGGCCGAAGCCGCCGATTGGGGCAAAGCCAACAATGTGCCGCTGTGGCTGGGCGAGTTCGGCGCGTATTGCCCCAAAGCGCCTGCCGCCGACCGCGCCCAGTGGGTCGAGGATGTGCGCAAGGCCGCCGAGAGCCTGAAGATTGGCTGGAGCGTGTGGGGCTACGACGAGTGCTTTGGCCTGCAACGCAAACTGCGTGCCGATAAAACGATTGCCATTGACACCGATGTGGCAAAAGCGCTTGGGCTTAACGCCCCATAGGCTTCACAGCCACTCTTTGTTCATGCGCCGTTTGCGTTTGAGGCGGTCTTCGACGAGGCCACTCAAAATAAGCAGGATAAATACATCCACCCAGCCCATCACCACAAGCAAAAGAAACGGCATATAGAGGCTTTGCACATCCGTATAACAATCACTCACGCATTGGCTTTGTGATTCAAGCGTGATGCCGTACTGATACCAGATCAACACCGTAATCGCCAACAAGATAAACACCGAGCCAGCCACGTTGCCTGCGATGATGCGCCTGCGCCCCCAAAATGGCAGCGCCAACCCTGTGGCTAACAGGGTTGGCGCAAGAACGGCGGTGATGACTAAGAAGAGAGTGTCGTTCATTTACTCATACCGCAGCGCGTCCACCGGCTGCAAGCGGCTGGCCCGAAACGCCGGGTAAAACCCAATCACCACACCAATAAACACTGAGACACCGACAGCGACGATGACGGCATTCGCCCGCACGATAGGCGTAATGTAATCCTGCACAAGGCCGATGATGTAGGACAGCCCCGCTGCCAGCAGCACCCCAATGATGCCCGCGACCAACGTGACCACGAGTGCCTCCACCAAAAACTGCAAGCGGATGCTGCCCGGTGTTGCACCAATGGCCTTGCGCACGCCAATCTCGCGGGTGCGCTCGGTCACGCTAACGAGCATGATGTTCATGATGCCGATGCCGCCAACCAGCAGCGCAATAGCACCAATGGCCGCCAAGAAAATTTGCAGCGC
>JAYTNY010000323.1:0-1740 GCA_043748055.1 Roseobacter sp. | reverse complement strand
CGAAAAATTATCCAGCGTGGTGCCAGGTATGTTGTCAATCCACAATCCGGGGCGGCCTGGCTCGGTGGCATACAGCCAATCGGCCACGCTGCTACTGTGGGCAAGCACGTTGTTCTTAAACACCTGCACCTTTCCGGCTCCGTCAATGCGCGCGCTAAAAAAGTCGCCCGCAGCCAACGCCAACGGGAAGCTGTCGATAGATTCCCAACCGCTGGACTCTTCATCGCAAAACGAAATGCTGATGCGCTTGTCCTTCGGATCATATTGCACTTCGACGGCATAACACTTGGCCGATACAAGCGACCCCGGCCCACCCTGCCACTTCAGCAACAAGCCAATCTCGCTGGTCTGCTCAGCCTCACCCAGCGCACCCATCTGAACGCCCACTTCCTGCGTCGCCCCAAGCGCTTTATCAAAATACATGATGTTGAAACGATCGGCCCCTGGCGTGGGTGGGGCCTGCGCCAACTGGTTGCCCGCCAGCGCATACCGGCCTGGGAAGCCTAACCAATTCCCGCCCACTGGGCCATCGGCTCGGTTGAAATCGTCCAGCACAGTTAAAACGCGCGGGGTGGCGGTGGGCGTGGCCGCAGGCCGCGTGGGCGGCGGTGGCTGGGTGGGGATAGATGTGACAGTAACCGGGACAGCCGTTGCAGCCGATGTAGCTGTTGCCGTGCGCACCCCAGCAGGCGTGGAGATTGGCGTGGCGGTTGCCACTGTTGCAGCCGCTGTTGCGGTTGGCGCAGTGGCGCGGGTCTCCTCGGCGATGCGTAGGGTATTGGGGAAAGAGCCATTCTGAAACACCAACGGCATGTATAGCTTGCGCAAGTCTCGGGTTGGGATGGGCAACGGGGTTTGCGTGGGCGTTAGGGTGGCAGTTTGCAATGGCGGCAAGGGTTGTGGCGCATCGGTGGGTTGTGGCGTGGCCGAAGGCAACGGGGTTGTCGTGGGCAAAGGTATTGCGGTGGCAGGCGCATTCGTAGCCGAAGCCTGGGCCACAACCGGTGTGGGGCTGGGCGTTGCCGTTGGCGTGCTCGTGGTGATGACGGGTGAGGGGGTCAACGTCGGCACTGGCCCATTGCCGCCCATCAAGCGCAGCGTGGCAAAACTCTGCGCCGTCATACTAAGGGTGCCCGCGCCCGAAAATGCAAAGACCTCGCCGCCTGTCGTCAACGTCCGCTCCAGCCCATCTACATATTGGCCTTGCGTCGCGCCTAACAGGCTCAAATCAAAAGCCACTTGCTGCAGCGTGGGGTTAGGGTTCCAGAAGCGGGCGATAAAGCCGTTGCCATCCTCGGCAGGCTTTAGCGCGCTTAGCACGGCATTGCCTAAGCTAATTTGCCCATACGAGCGGCTGGACCCTGGCAATGCGCCCGCCTGGTTGGTGGGTAAGCGGCTCACAATCGTCGGCGTGCGCTGCTCCCAGCCAAAGCGCACGCTTTGCAAGGGGTCGAACGCATTGCCATGCGCAGCCAACGCAAACCGAAAAGCCAAGTCTCCCGCCAGCGCGTTTTGGCGCCCGATGTCAATGTCGCTGAGATATGCCAATGCCAGCATCTCGCTGCTGGCGGGCTGGGCGGTGTTCTTCTGGTGCGTGCGCGGGCCGCCAAACTCCACCAGCGTGGTGTCGGGCATGGCTACGGTTATGCTGGTGTTGGCATCGGCCACGTTGGCAAACGATTGCACGCCGTAATAGTCTCGCACTGCACCGGAGAAAATATCTGTGCCAATGTTGGTCAC
>JAYTNY010000322.1:0-2647 GCA_043748055.1 Roseobacter sp. | reverse complement strand
CCGTGCAGCCAATGAGGCCAAGCTCAAACAAACGCGCCGGACTCCTGGCGGTGAACTTGCCAAGAGTGCAAACGCACAGACCCCACTCGCTCAGAAGCTAATTGACTGGCACGTTCAAGAGCGAGGCACCTTGGTTTTAACAAAAGATGAAGTAATGGAAACCAATCCAGTTTTTGATCTGAGAGAAGATGCTAATTTCAAAGACGCGAGAGCGAACTTAACCAAGAGGGAAGGTGGAAAGAAACACATTAAATCATCTGTGCTGGGTGAAGCCTGGGCAAGTGGAACGTTGGGCCGATACACCCTCCGCTACGATGGGGATTTAGAGGTGAATTCAGATGGAAGTTGGAGCTTCGAAGGAACGGCCACTGTATTTGATACATGGGACTTTAATGTATTGCCGTTGAGGCCAACGGTTGAATCAGAAGCAAAGACCATTGTCGGCAATATTTTGCTCGGCTCGTACGATTACGACATTTACAGTGAACCCCTCCGTGTTTCACAAAGCAAGGGCCAAGACGTTTTGCTCTTTCCTGAGTATCCTGGTTACACGCCCACACACATTAAGAATGCAGAGGCTGACAGTGAGTTTCGATGAGGCAATCCACAATGTGTTTTAGACGGCATTCCAAGTTGATTGCGTTCGTCATCATTCTGGCAATTGCAGCGATTATGGCCTACTTATGGCTTGCTCCTTTTTTGGCACGCTCTCGCTTGGAGAATGAGTTTGGGATCAAACTTCCTCCATCATCCGAGGAAATAAAGTTTGAAGTCAGATCAAGCCCTTCAAATCAACTGCGATGTGCCTTTGCTCGAATTCGTATGCTCAAATTCGATTATGCAAGGATCGTCACCGACATGGGTCTTAAGTACTACTCCACTCGCCAGACGGATATGGCGGAGGGAGATTGGAAAGTACGCGGGTTTGGAGAAATTGATTGGTGGACAAGTAACACGCATATTCCACCCGACTCGGCATCAAAATTTACATCTATAAACGATGAATCAACCTACGTGATTGCAAAGTATGAAGACGGGTATATGTACCTAAAGAAATGTGTTTCAAACCAGCATGGGGACGTGCGGGAATAAATTGCGGTTCCCGGGTAACGCGAGGTTGGCGACCAGCAGCAGCAACGGCGCGATAGCCAACAGCGCCCAGCGCTACACGCCCTTCGGCGAAGTGCGCGTGGCGGGCAGTGGGCAGCCGTCTAAGTTCACCTTCACCGGCCAATATGATTTGGCGCGGCGTGGAACGCTCCTTCGACTTCGGCTGGCATTCAAGCACTCGCTTCGTCGGAGGCAACAGGCCAGCCTCCGCTCAGGATGCTTTCACTTTGAGTAAGGCTACTGCGCAACTTGAGTTACTTAGATGCCGCTCGTTTGAGCGCGTCCCGCAGTTCGTCTTCATCGCGCCGAATGTAACCGCGCGCCACTGAATCCGATTTCCAGCGCCCCGCTTTTTTGATGATTGAAAATGGCTGTTGCTCTTTATCAAGTTGCGTCGCCATGCCCGCACGCAACGCCGAGTGGGCCGAGATATCAAAAGTCTTGTCGCCTGCAGCGACGATGCCTGCTTTGAGCGCATAACGCTTCACCAGCATGTTGACGACTTGGCCGCTGAGTGCGCCCTCACCTATGTGCCCCCATTGATCGATACGTCGAAAGATAGGGCCTTTGGTCGCGGCATATTCATCGCGCAACGCCGCTAACCACTCGCGCAAGGCCCGCACCGGGCATACATTGGCATCCGCCTCATCTAATCTGGGGTAGGGCAGGGTTGCGCCCTCTTCTTGTTGATCGGTCTTAGATTTGCTTAGGCGAATTGCCATCCCTGCGTCGCGGGGCTCAAAGGCCACTTGCTCGATCATCAGCGAGACCAGTTCGCTGCGGCGCAGCAAGCCGAAGTAAGCAACGAGCATGATGGCGCGGTCGCGCAGGTTGACGGGGTAGGGCGCATGAATGGCGTTCACCAACTTGTGCAAGCCATCCAGCAGCAAGGGCTTGCGTTCACGCGGCTTGTGGGCTTTGGCCCGCGTGATGCCTTCCATCAACGTAGTCACCTCCACAAAATGCGAAGGCAGCGGGTGCTTTTTGATCTTGTGGACGTAGGAGATGGCCGCCAGCTTTTGGCGCAAGGTGGATGGCGCTGCACCGGCATCGGCCACATAGGTGAGGTAGCCCACAACGGCTTTGGCCTCTGCGGGCAGCGGCACCCGCTTGCGCCATTGGCAATACTCCACAAATTCGGCCCAGTGCTTGCTGTAAGCACGGCGGGTGTTCTCGCTTTGCGATTTGGCGAAGTATTTCTGCGCGGCCCTGATATCTTGATCATCCGGCTCGCTTGGCCCGCCTGCATCAATAACTTGGCGAGTGGACGCGTTGCTGATTGCAATCGCTTGTCTATCGTCTTTTGTCGGCCCAGCCGGCTCATTTGTTGATAATGACATGCCTCACTAATGTAGCAGCGTTTGTTGAATCAACAACCTTGCACAGTTGCGAATAGCAAAAACCTTTACATCGTCTTAGCCCTCGGTTAGAATCGTCGGGCTTAATTCTAAGGAGTGACCCCGTGAACGACGAAACCATGAATACCCAAGAAGCTGTTGACGCGCCTGTTGCGCCCTCGGCAGAAGTTGAATTCTCA
>JAYTNY010000321.1:0-3557 GCA_043748055.1 Roseobacter sp. | reverse complement strand
GGCTTGCGCAGCCGCGCTTCGGGGATGTTCTCGCTAACCGCGAACACGGGCTTCAGCTTCGCCAGCTTCTCAAACACCTCGGCCATACGGCCTTCCAAGTGCAAGCCGCCGTAAAAAATAATATCGGCGTCGTCCAGCCGCAAAATATCGCGGGCGCTGGGCTTATAAAGGTGCGGGTCTACGCCCGCGCCCATCAAACCCGTCACAATCACGCGGTCGCCGCCCACGTTTTTCACAATGTCGGCAATCATGCCCACCGTCGTCGTCACGTTGATGGGCCGTGCGGCGATCTCGGCAGGCCCAGCCAGCGGACGCGAACAGGCAGCCAACACCAACGCAGCCAAACACAACACACAAATTAGTCTTTTCATTATTTAGTCTAACCTAAATTTCGTCGCCATCATATTTAGGCTCACCTAAATTGTCAAGAGACTCAACCTACCAAATTCAATTCTCTAAAATCTCAATCCCCAATTCGTTCGCCAGCCCGCGAAACAGCGCCACCACCTCTGGCAGTTCCTCGGTGGTGCAGCCTTCGGGCAGGATGGGGTACTCCGGCGACAAAGCCTCCATGCGCCGCAGCACCGTGCGAAAATCCATGTGGCCCTTGCCGGGGCAGCCGTCTTGCAGATGCACCGCCAGTTTGTCCTCGGCCCAAATATCTTTGGCGTGGCAGCTCACAATGTGCGCACCCAGCACATCAAAATGCCGGTTGATGGCGGGCGTGGTGGCATAGACATCCTTCAAATTCATCCAGTTCGCCGTGTCGTAATCACTCGTCACCCACTTCGAGCCAACCGCGTCCAGCACCTCGGCCGTCACCTCGGCGCTTTCCAGCGTCACCAGTTGGTGGCCTTCCATGCTCAGCAACACGTTGCAATCTTGGGCTACTGGCGCGCATGCCTTCAAGCTCTTAATCAGTTGCCGCCGTGCGCTCAGCGTCCAATTCTCTGGGTGCGGGAACCACGGCCCGTGCGGGTTCATGCTGCCCGGCCCGGTATCGATGCCGCGCGCACCCATCCAGCCCGCCAACGTAATCGCCGCCTGCAACGTCATCACCGATTCGCGCCGCGCCGTTTCGTCCGGCGTCACCAAGTTCTGCCAAAAGCCGGTCGCTTGGTACAGGCGCACGCCGTTGTCTTGCAACACCTGCCGCACGCGTTCAGCCTCGTGTTTCGGTGTCTCTCTTGGATCGTTCTTGCTAAAGCGCGTAAAGATGCCGCTAAAGCCAAACGCCCGCACGCGTTGGCACAGTTCGGGCGTCACATCTTTCATATCGGAGGGGAGGAAGCAGCCATTTAGTCCTAGTCGCATAATAGACATTATCGGAAATAGACAGGATTACAGGATTCAACAGGATTAATCCTGCAAAATCCTGTTCATCCTGTCAAAAATCTTACTGCCGATAACTTTTAGTGTTCAGACTATCACGCTTTCGTCGCGTCAAACTGACACAAAGACTTGACACATTAACGTTCGCTTAATACACTGAAACCGGTTTCAGAAACCGGTTTCACCCATGAAGCGAACGGCTGAGGCAAATCCCACCAACCCCACAATCCACGATGTGGCCCGGCGCGCAGGCGTCGGTGCAGCCACCGTGAGCCGGGTCTTAAACGGCAGCGCTCCTGTTTCCGAGGAGACGCGCCTGACGGTGATGAAAGCCATCGCCGAGTTGAACTACAGCCCCAGCCACACTGCCCGCAAGTTCTCGCTGGGCAAAACGCTCATCATCTCTATTCTTATTCCGTTCTTTACGCGGCCCTCGTTTGTAGAACGGCTTCGCGGCATAGACGCGGCTCTGGCCGAGAGCGAATACGACTTCATCGTTTTCAACGTAGACACCTCGCAAAAGCGCGACCAGCATTTTGTGGATGTGCCTCGGCGCGACCGCTCGGATGGCGTCATCATCATCTCGTTGCCCACAACAGATGCCGACGTGGAGTGCTTCGCCCGCAACGATGTGCCGGTGGTGCTGGTGGACACGCAGCACACCGCACTCACGTCAATCGCCGAAGACAGCATCAAAGGCGGTGAGGATGCCACCCAGCATTTGATTGACCTGGGCCACGAGCGCATCGCTTACGTCAACGACATTCTGAACGACCCGCTGGCCCACACGTCTAATGCCAGCCGCAACCGCTTGATTGGGTATCGCCGCGCCTTAGACCGCGCGGGCATCAAGTTTCGCCCGGAGTATCACCGCAGTTGCTATCAAGACCGGCCCAGCACCCGTGTGCTGGGCCGCGAGATGCTCTCGGCCCCCAATCGGCCCACCGCCCTATTTGCCGCCAGCGACACACAGGCATTGGGCTTGTTAGAGGCCGCCCGCGACTTAAACATTCGCGTGCCCGAAGAGCTTTCCATTGTCGGCTACGACGACATTGAGTTAGCCGAGTATGCCGGGTTGACGACGATGCACCAGGCGCTGTTCGAGAGCGGCAAGCGCGGCGCAGAACTCATGCTGCATACGTTGGAGGGGTCGTTGAACGGGCCGGTGTTCGAGCCATCACCCACGCATTTGGTGGTGCGCAGCAGTACGTGCCCGCCAACGAAGCCACGCCGTCAACTGCGCTCACCGATTAGGAAATAAGGAGGTGATAAACCTAAAGAGATATTCGACACAACTCCCCCTTTGCATGAACCCCATGTAAAGCTGTCTATTTGTTAATTCAAGTTCCGAAAGGATAGAGAAAAGAGAGATATCCATGAAGAGTTTCAAAGTTTTAAGTTTGTTTGCAGCGGCTTCGATGGTGCTGGCCGCCTGCGGTGGCAGCGCCCCATCCCCCACAGCCGCGCCCGCACCGGCAGCACCTGCCGCCACCGAGGCACCCTCGGCAGCAACTGCCGCGCCAACCGACGCGCCTGCGGCCCCAACCGAAGCCCCCAAGCCCACTGAGGCTGTCAAACCCACCGATGCGCCAAAAGCCGAAGCGGCCATGCCCGCCGCCGGTTCCCCCGGCAAAGAGTATGACGACGCGCTGGCTGGCAAGCTGAAAGGCACCAAAGTCAACATCTTTGGGCCGTTTGGCGACCAGGACGAGGTCAAGTTCAACAACACGATTAAGGACTTCGAAGAGAAGACCGGCATCGACATCATCTACGAAGGCAGCAAAGAGATGGAAGTGGCGATTACCGTGCGCGTAGAGAGTGGTAACACACCCGACATTGCCGACTTCCCACAGCCCGGCTTGATGGCGCGCTTTGCCAAGACCGGCAAGATCATTGATGCCAACACGATGATTGACCCGGCATTCTTGAAGGCCAACTACAACCAGAGCCTGCTCGACATTCTGACCGTGGATGGCCCCAGCGGCAAGATCAGCGGCGGCGTGTGGGAGCGCATCAACGGCAAGAGCTTGGTTTGGTATCCCAAGAAGGCCTTCGACGAGGCGGGTTACAAAACCCCAGCCACTTACGATGAGTTGAAGGCGCTGGAGCAGCAGATCGTCAAAGATGGCGACGCGGCTTGGTGCATCGGCATCGAGAGCGGCGGCGCGACCGGCTGGGCCGCAACAGACTGGATGGAGGAGATCATGCTCCGCACCACCAGCCTG
>JAYTNY010000320.1:0-2668 GCA_043748055.1 Roseobacter sp. | reverse complement strand
CTCTACTTGGCATACGATGTGAGCATCCTGAGCGCAGCGCATTCCGATGCGCGCAGTCGAAGGAGGCGGCTCGTACATCAATCAGGGATTCGCTCTAGTTTATCGCGTTGTGGATTTTGTACTGACCGCCACCATACATCTGCACAACTGCGTTTTAGCCATATAATCCGGTTGCAGGTAATCTCATATGGCAAACGCTACCCTTCATACCCGCCCGCACTCTGCTGCCGTCTTGCCCCCAAGACAAGCCGAACTCGTAAAGCCAGCCCCACCCTTGCTCGATCAAGTTCGCCAGTCCCTGCGCCTGCTCCACTACAGCATTCACACCGAAACCCAATACCTCCAATACATCACCGACTTTCTCAAGTTTCACAAAGCTCGTGCCGGGCAATGGCGCCACCCCCACGAGTTGGCCGAGCCTGAAATCCGCGACTACCTCAACCACCTCGCCTCCCAGCGCCACGTCGCCTCATCCACCCAAAACGTGGCCCTGTGTGCCGTGCTCTTCATGTATCGCCGCGTCCTGCACATCAACCTGCCCAATATCGATCACATCGAATGGGCCAAGCGCCCCGAGATCGTCCCCAGCGTCTTCAGCCGCACCGAGGTCAAACAGGTGCTCCACCACTTAACCGGCGATCATCACCTCATGGCCAGCCTCCTCTATGGCAGCGGCCTGCGCCTCATGGAATCCGTCCGCCTGCGCATCAAAGACCTCGACTTCCACTACAAAACCATCACCATTCGCGATGGCAAAGGCGACAAAGACCGCATCACCATGTTGCCCACCTCGCTCATCCCTCGGCTTCAGGCTCAAATGGATGGGGTGCGCGCGCTGCATGCCAAAGACCTACAAGATGGCGCAGGCACAGTCTATCTGCCCAATGCCCTCGACAAAAAATATTCGGCTACCAATCTCGAATGGCAATACGTATTTCCCGCCAGCAAACTGTCCACCGATCCACGCTCTAACCAGCGCCAGCGCCACCACCTCGACCCCAGCGCCCTGCAACGCGCCGTCCGCAAAGCCATTTATGCCGCAGGCATCCTCAAAAAAGCCAGTTGTCACACTTTCCGCCACAGCTTCGCCACCCACCTGCTCGAAGACGGCAAAGACATCCGCACCGTCCAAGAATTACTCGGCCACAAAGACGTAGCCACCACCATGATCTACACCCACGTCCTGCAGCGCGGGGCCAACGCCGTGCGCAGCCCGCTGGATGATTAACCCCAATAGGACTTACGCACCTGTAACATTTAGCCCCCTCTCCCGCGCCTTCTTAGGCGTGGGGGAGGGTTGGGGAGGGGGCCAGCGTTCAAATCATCTCATCCGCCTTCCCATTCGCCACCGCCTCCCGAAAGATGCGAATCGTCTCGGCCACCGCCTCGTTCACATCCCGCTTGGGCACGCCGCCCACCGGGGCCAGCAAGCGTTCCAGCGGCGCGCCGTCCATCGCTTCCGGAAAAGGCAATTGCTTATCATCAAACGTAATCTGTCCGCGCATCTCCGGCGCGGCGGTTTCGATGGCGCTCACGATAGCCCGCATGCCCAGCACATGCCCCGGCGTGTTAAACGCCTCGAACCCCTCAAACGGCACCGTAGCGCACGCAATAAACGTCTTGGCCGTGTCATCGGCATATTCATAGTCGCTGCGCCCGCCATACGGAATATGAAAACGCTGGCCCACTGCGGCTGCAAACATGGCTTTGGTCGGGGCCGATGTAAGCCCCTGGTCGCGCCCCGGCCCATACACAATATACGGTCGCAGCCCAATCGAAGACACGCCGTTCTCTTTGGAGTAGACCCGCGCCGTGCCCTCGTTCGCCAGCTTATACACGCCATACAGCGTGGCTGGGTGTCCCGCCGCGTCGGCAGCCACAGGTTCGCCCGGTTTGGCGTCGTCCACATCAAACACCGCAGCGCTGCTGGCAAACACAATGCGTTGCACTTGCCCGCCGCTGCGCTTCACCGCCTCAAACGCGTTCACCGTGCCCAGCACGTTCACTTGTGCACCCAGCACCGGGTTGGCCCGGCAGGCTGGCACCTGCAAGCCCGCCAAATGCACCATGTGCGTAATGCCGTTGTCGTTGATAACCACCTCGACCTGCTTGAGATCAGTAATATCGCCTTGCACAAAGCGCACCTGCGCCAGCGCGTCCTCATCCATGATGAGTCTGAGCCGCCGTCGATCGGTGCCCAAATCAAACACGACAACTGGCGTACCCGCCTGCACCAAATTACGCACCGCCCACGCACCAATGCAGCCCAGCGCGCCCGTAATTAAAAAAGATTTGTTTGCCATAGCCTGAAAAAGTAAACACGAAGAAGCGAAGGAACGAAGGAAGAAAGATTCTTTTCTTCTTCGTTCCTTCGCTTCTTCGTGTTTTAGAAAACCTTAAAATACTCGTCAAAACACCGCTCAGCATCCACCCGCAAAGCCACCTCGTGCGCGCCGTCAGGGTTCAGCACAAAATGGGTGCGGCCCGCAGTCGCTTCGTCTTTCAGTTCCACGCGCACATCCCCGCGCTCAAAGCCACACACCGCCTCATCAAAAATAGCAATAGCCGCCAGCGGATCGTGAAAGTAAAGTTGCTTGGCGTGCTGGAACCACACCTCGGCGAAATCCATCACCGGGTGCAGTGGCTTGTGTTGGCTAAAGCGCGCGCG
>JAYTNY010000319.1:0-2691 GCA_043748055.1 Roseobacter sp. | reverse complement strand
ATCGTCACCACGTATCAGCAGATTGGCGTGGCTTTTCGGCGCGGCGTGGCGCTGATGCAAGGTGCGGCTCCGCTGGACTTGGTGGCGCATCACCCGATCTATGTGCGTGGGGCGCTGCCGCCCGTCGCACAACCCATCAAACAACCCAGCGATGTGTTGCACACGCTGGAGGTGAGTGGGTTGACGTTGCGGCATGCTGGCGGCGGTGGTATTGAGGATGTGACGTTCAGCCTAGCGCGCGGCTCGTTTACGGTGGTGGTGGGGCGCGTGGGCGCAGGCAAGACCACGCTGTTGCGGGCCGTGTTGGGCTTGTTGGAGGCGCAGGCGGGCGAGGTGCGCTGGAACGGCGCACCGGTGCTGCATCCCGCCGAGTTCTTTGTGCCGCCGCGCTGTGCTTACACGCCGCAAGTGCCCACGCTGCTTTCTGGCACGCTGCGCGAGAACGTGTTGCTGGGGTTGCAGGTGGATGCGGGCGCATTGGAGCAGGCGGTGCAGACGGCGATGTTGGACAAAGACGTGGCGACGTTTGCAGAAGGGTTGGAGGCACGCATTGGGGTGCAGGGCATGCGGCTTTCGGGCGGGCAGGCGCAGCGGGCGGCGGCGGCGCGTATGCTGGTGCGCCTGCCAGAGCTGCTGGTGTTCGACGACCTTTCGAGTGCGTTGGATGTGGAGACCGAGCAGGCCTTGTGGGGGCGCGTGTTTGCGTTGGGGGCTACCTGCCTGGTGGTCTCGCACCGGCCTGCGGTGTTGCAGCAGGCCGACCAGATTTTGGTGCTGCAAGATGAGCGCATCACCGCGCGTGGCAGGCTGGCCGAGTTGTTGGAGAGCAGTGAAGAGATGCGGCGGCTGTATGGATTGCTGTAGAATCCCGCCCCGCGCTGGCCTGTAAACCAGCGACATTCATTGGACTAGCAGCCGTGAGTAGGCAGGGATGAGACAAACCAGGTTTCTTCAAGAAACCTGGTTTGTCTCATCCAAATCGCTCATGGGCGGCTGAATAGGAGAAAAACAAAATGGCAGATCAAATTAACCTGGCCGCCGAACCACGCATTAACGTAGGCTTTGGCGTGAAGGCCTTGCGCCGCAGTGGCAAGGTGCCTGCGGTGGTATATGGACATCGGATTGCCGCCAGCCACGTTCAATTGGACTTGAAAGAGGTTACAAACACGCTGCGCAAGGCGGGCCGCAACAGCCTGATTACGCTGAATGTAAACGGCGCAGCCGCACCCAAAATGGTGCTGACCAAAGAGATTCAGCGTGACGCGATTAAGCGCACGATTAAGCACATTGACTTCTACGAGGTCTCGATGACCGAGAAGATTAAGGCCATGGTGCGCGTGGTGTTGGAAGGCATTCCCGCCGAAGTGAAGAGCGGCACCGGCGTGTTGGTAAACGAGTTGAACCTGCTGGAGATTGAGTGCTTGCCCAGCCAGTTGTTCGACCACGTGACCATTAATGTTGCCGACATGAAGATTGACGATGCGGTGCGTGTCAAAGACATCGCCCTGCCCGAAGGCGTGACGATGCTGGAAGAGATGGAGGACGAAGTCGTCCGCCTGGCACGCTTTGTTGAGGCGAAGGCTGAGGAAGTGGTGGCCGACACCACCGAGGTTGAAGTGATTGAGAAGGGCAAGAAGGACGAGGAAGGCGCAGAGGGCGAGACTGCGGCGAAGAAGAAATAGCTTGCTCTGTTTACACGATAGGGAAAGTTCAAAAACTTTTTACAAAGACGCCATGTTTACAACATGGCGTCTTTGTGCTTTTACAGGCTTCTATGAAATACTTGATTACCGGCGGGTCGGGGTTTTTGGGCATCAACCTCACCCGCTTTTTGCTGAACAAAGAACACTCGGTGGTGGAATATGACCTGGCCGAGTTTGACTACCCGGAGCGCACCAACGCTAACGTGAGCTTCATCAAGGGGGATATTCGGGACAAGGCCAAGTTGCACGAGGCCATGCAGCCTGGCGCAGACGGCAGGGGCGTGGACATTGTGGTACACACGGCGGCGGCGTTGCCCTTGTATACGCCAGAAGATATTCGCACGACTGATTTGGATGGCACACGCAACGTAATTGAAGCGGCGCAGCAGAATCATGTGCAGCGCGTCATTCATATCTCGTCAACGGCGGTCTATGGCATCCCCGATCACCACCCGCTGTTAGAGACCGACGCGCTCGTGGGCGTTGGCCCGTATGGCGAGGCCAAGATTGGGGCAGAGCAGGTGTGCGAGGACTATCGCAAACAAGGCATGTGCATCCCCATTATTCGGCCCAAGAGCTTTATTGGGCCGGAGCGGCTGGGCGTGTTTGCCATGTTGTATGACTGGGCACACACCGGGCATGGCTTTCCGGTCATCGGGGATGGCAACAACTTGTATCAGTACCTGGATGTGGAAGATTTGTGCGAGGCGATTTATTTGTGCGCCACGCTGCCCTGTGAGAAGACCAACGACACGTTTAACATCGGCGCAAAGATTTATGGCACCATGAAGCAGGATTTTCAGACCGTGCTGGATAAGGCCGGGCATGGCAAGAAGATTGTGCCGATCCCCGGAGCCGCATTGGCCGTGTTTGCGTTGCGCATCTTGGAGGCGTTTAAGCTCTCGCCGCTGTACAAGTGGGTGTATGAGACGGCGTTCAAAGAGAGCTTTGTCTCGATAGAGAAGGCCGAGCGCGTGTTGGGCTACAA
>JAYTNY010000318.1:0-6050 GCA_043748055.1 Roseobacter sp. | reverse complement strand
CGCGATCTAGCTCATCGTGCCGACATATATTAGGGTTGAGGGCTGAGGGTTGAGGGCGGAGGGTGGAGGGCCGCGCTTGCTCGCTCCACGCTCCACGCTCCACGCTTCACTAGAGGTCGTCGCCACGCCATTCGGCACATAAGTCATGCGCTGTGGATCGACACCCAGCTTAGCATTGCGGTGTTGCAAGAAGCGCGTATTTACGGTGACGGCATCCGCCCAACGGGGCAAATGATCCTCCCACCAAGCGACGAGTGCCTTTTGGACGCGCCCACCCAGGCCAATACTAAAACGGTTGGACTCGGCCTCATAGTCGTCGCAATCGACGCATAATTTGCACCGCAGTAAACGCGCGGCGATCACGCCCGCCAAGCCATTTATAGGCTGCGGCTTGCAGACATGTACGATATCCGGGCGCAAGGCCAGTGCCGCGCGAGCCAATGCCCAGACCGCCTTAAGGCTGACCACACCCAGTTGCGCTGGGCCATAGTAGCGGCGCTGGCCGGGCAGGCCATACACATGCATTTGCCCAACGTGATTGATATGAACGCCGTCGATGATTTGGACTCTACCTTGTTGGGACAGCTGGTCGAACATCGGGTGCAGCAGCAACAAGTGCGGCTCATGCCCGTGCTTGGCCAGCTCGCGCGCCAACGGCAGCCAGCGCCCGCGTGGCGAGGCGTTGTCTAAGCCGGAGGTGCAGAGGAAGGCGATGCGCACAATCAGACTAAAGCACCCGCGGCGACGGCACACCCACTGCGGGCAACTCGGTCTGCGGCTGGGCGTTTGGCACAGATAGTTCTTCGATCAATTGCACCAGCGGTTGCCAAGACGCGCTGCCTTTGACCAGACGGATGTTTTCGGTGAACGATTCGCGCAGGTTCTCGTGAAAGTAGCGCACAATGGCTTCCGCCAACGCCGGGCTGTTGGCCGGCGGCACGATCAAACCGGTCTTGCCATCCTCCACCGCGTCTGGCATACCACCGACATTGGTCGCGACCATCGGTCGCTCGAAGCCAATCGCCAATTGGGCCACCCCGCTTTGGGTGGCTTCCAGATACGGCATGGCGACCAGATCAGCGGCCGAGAAGTAAGTCGACATTTCATCGTTGGGCACATACTTGCTGTAGAACTGCACGCAATCATTCAGCCCCAAACGCGCCACCATCTCACGATACAGCCGTTCGTCCTCCCAAAACTCGCCTACGACCAATAACTTGGCATTGGGGATATGTTGGCGAACTTCTGGCAAGGCTTCGATCAAATAGCGCAGGCCTTTGTAACGGCGCACAAAGCCAAAGAACAAGATGACTGAGTCGCTCAGGTTAAGGCTCAGTTTTGCCCGCGCGACGTCTTGCTCGAGCGGGTCACGACTAAACACATCGTACGGTGGGTGAGTGGTGCCTTTGATACGCGCCCAAGGCAACGCCCGCCGCATCAGGGCATAATCCTCCTCGCTCATCACCACAAATGCATTGCCCCGCCACAAAATGCGTCGCGCCAGAAACCAGTCGAACACCCCACCATCGGGCGGGATCATGTGATGGCACAAAAAAATCACCCGAATCTTGGTATTGCGATAAATCAACCGCGTCAACGCAAACAACATCGGCGACCAGAACGGCGTCCACCATTGCAAGATCAACACATCGGGCGCGTCTTTCTTGATGATCTGATAAGTCTTCCACCAGGTCATTGGATCCCATGGGGTCAGCACCCGGTCGCAATCCACTTGCAACACTCCGGAATCGGATGTGGGGTCCATTGCGGTATTGCCGGGATACAGCCACTTGGGGTATTGTTTGAGATAAGTGATAAAGCGCACGTCATGCTGCTGACGCAAATGTTTCACCAGCAACGTGCTGTAATGAGCGATGCCCCCGCGAAAGGGGTAAGTCGGGCCGATAACGCAGTATTTCACGTATTTTTATGAGTATATCGTAGCGGGCGCATCGCATGCGCCCACATGCGCATCGTACGGAAAGGCGCACCGCGTGCGCCCCGACCGTCCGTATCCCCCGCGCCTCAATCGGCCCAAATTCTCACCCCACAACCGCAAAGATCAACACCCCATCTGCCTCATACACCAACTTGAAGTATGGGCTATCGCGCAATACTTGGGGATCAATCCAATCGGCATTCGCCTTGCCCGGTAGTGCGTTCGACCCAATATAGACGTGCGTGATTCGCTGGTCGTGCAAAATCGTCAAGGCTTGCGGTGTAGTTAAATCCACCCGCACCGATTTATCATCGACCAAGGCACGGCCACGTATGTGTTGGGCAGGTGCATTAATCATTTGGGCATATGTCCGGGTCTCGCCGCGCTCGCTGCCGTAGAGCAGGGGCGGCAGATTGGTGCTTCGCTGGGTCAACTGCGGAATCCACCACCCGCCATCGGTGCCGGCGATGACCGTGCCGCCATAGGCTGGGAAATTATTCACCCAGAAACGCGCATTGGCAGGGGTGTTTTGCGTAATCCAGCGCATCGCTTGCGAATCGGCCGGGGTGAGTAATTGATTGCCCGGCTCAACAATGCGGCTTTGCCAACCAATGCCCCAGCCAACCATGCCCAACAGGGCCAATCCAGCCACCCATTGGGTGATGGGCCAACGCCGCAGCCCATCCACAATCCCACTCACGGCCACGCCAGCCAGCGGTAACACCGTGACATACAGTGCCATATAGCTGGTGCCAAAATCAATCACCCCATTGCCCGGCAAACCTACCGTGCTGGGCACAATCAAAAAAATTAATGCCAGCGACCATGCCCCAAAGATCAGCACCCGCCAGCGCCGTTGACGCACCATTAAGATGCCTCCAAGCAAGGCCAACAGCAACAGGTATCCCTTCATATACAAGGGGGTGATTGGCGCAAGCTGCGAATATGCCGCCACCCGCTCCGCCGTAACGGCCCCAGAAACCATTGCACTGGTGTTGCGCGAGAGAAACCCTTGCGCAGTGTTGAGCAACCAGGGCAATGCCAACCCAACCCCTAACCCACCGGCTATAACCGCCCACAGCAACACCCGCCCGGATTCGCGCCACGCCACTCGTCGCAGCAATAGACCCGCAACATAAATGACAACAAACAGCACTGCGAAAATTGTGATGATGTAATGTGTCATCGCCAACGCCGCTGTCATCAACGCCGCGAATAACAGACGCGCTAGACCGATGCTTGTCAATAGCTTGAGATCTACCGTTTCAATTTCCCGCCAACCCACCAGCATGGCCGGTAACACAATCTGCGCGGCCAGCTGGGTGTAGCGGCCCCAGTTCACAAAATAACCAGGGATGAAATTTACAAAGCCGGTGAATCCGGCCGCCCACAAACCAGCCGTACGCGAATGAGTGAACCGAGTGGTAAACACATACGCCATCGGAATGGTGGCTGCGTTAAGCAATTGCCCCATATAAAGCGTGCTATATGTGCTGGGCAACCCAGTCAGCCATTGCAGAAAAGCCGCGTTGGCATGAAAGCCATAGTGATAGGTAAATGTGCTGAGCTCGGCATACGGTCGCCATGAGGTAAACAGCCCGCCGTTCTCGACCAATAATTGCGTTATGAGGGTGTGATGAACCGAGTCGCCCCATAGCCCCGCAGCCAGATTGCGCACAGCATACAAACGAGTGAACAACCCAGCCAACACCAGCGCCAAAAATAGAACGGCGTGGAGGGCTGGCGCACCCGCGCCGGAGCGCAACAACCACGCAGTTCTCAGCGGCCGGTGTGGCTGCTGCATAAATCGCATGCCCTGCACAATCGCCAAAACCAACCCCAGCCCTACATAACCCCAAGTGGCCGCAGCACTCCAACGTAAGTGCAGCAGATACGTGAACTCCAGCAGTACCGGCGGCAAAGCCACGCCCACGCCAATGCCAAGACAAAATCGCTCCAAACGGGTTAGTGTGCTGCGTGAAAGCAACACCTGCACCAGCGCACAGCCAGGCACAACGATCACGAACAGGGCTGCACCAAGCAATCCAAAAAACTGCCCAAGCCAGGGCCAGGTCAAAATATCAATCACACGCTAGCCACGGAACAACTGGCTGGCCAGTGCCTCGCCATCATGGGGGACATAGATTGGGCCAAATTGGGCTTCGTACTTATTGATGTTGTCTTGCAGGGCGCGTAGCAGCAGCTTGGCATGCATGGGCGTGGTGATGATACGGGCACCGATTTTGGCGGTGGGCATGTTTGGCAACACGCGTGCAAAATCCACAATAAACTCGGACGGCGAATGCTGGATCAGGGCGAGGTTGGAATACACGGCATCCAACTGAGGCGAAAGCTCCAGTTGCAGTTGCATGTTCTGTTGAGGTGTGGGAGAGGCGGGGGGAGTGTTGGGTGCTTGACTCATGGCGTCCGATTGTAATTTAAACCGGATTTTCGCGGGGCTAATTACAAAAAACCAGCAGTTCTCGATCTAAGCAAAAAATGAACCGCGAAGGGGCGAAGCACGCAAAGCAAAATCAAAAGCTTCGCGTTCTTGGCGTCTTCGCGGTTCAAATTTATGGCTCTCCCGCCTTTGGCGGGAAAATTGTCATTCCGAACGAAGTGAGGAATCTTGGTGTCGCATTTTTTACGTCTACCAACGTAGAGATTCCTCCTCACTTTGTTCGTCGGAATGATATTTTCTCGTTTTACCCTGGAGAGCCAAATTTGTTAGAACGGGATGTCTTCGCCAGACGGCGCTTCGTCCATGCTTGGGCCAGCGTCGCCACCCGCAGCCGGTGAACCTTCGTCCTTTGGGCTGAGGAACTTCATGCTATTGGCGACAATCTCAAAACTGGCGGCAACGGTGCCGTCTTGGCGGGTGTATGTGCGTGGCCCACCGCTTTTGGGATCAGCGCTCAGACGACCCTCGATAAACACCATGCGCCCTTTTGCCAGATACTGATTGGCAATTTCGGCTTGTTTGCCAAAAATCGACACACGAAACCAAATCGTTTCTTTCTGCTTCTGGCCGTTTTTGTCGTTCCACGCCCGATCCGTAGCCACGTTGATCGACGTGACTGGATCGCCATTTGGCATGTAGCGCATCTCTGGATCTTTTCCAAGCCGACCAATAATCTGAATATTCTGATGCATGACTTACTAACCTCCTAGGTATATGGGACCCGATTGCCCACTTCTTACACTCGGGTGGTAAAGGTAAAGTGAACGTAGTGGTTGACGTAATAATATTCCACTTCGAATATGAAGTCAACACATTTGTTCTACTTTTTCCTTGACCAAATTTGCACCGATTGTGGTGGAAAGACGGCCAAGGGGCAACGGCGAAAAGTTGGCTTTTTAGTCCGCCGGACGGATGATGACGCCATTCTCCGTTTGTTCGATGATCGCCCGCCTATTGATGCCCAACTTATCGCGTAGTTCTTTAGGGATTTGGATGCGGCCGGCTGAGTCCAACACTGCAACTTCGACGAATTCCTGATTGCCAGCATTGGCGCTTTCGGCCATGCCCACCAAGGCGGCCTCGACACTTTCGGCACTGCGCCCAGCGCGCACAATCTCGGCGCTGGTTTTACCGTCCCGAATGGCAACCACACGGCCAACTTCCTCAGCGATTTTGGCATCGTGCGAGACAATTAATACGGTAATGCCATCTTTGGCGGCCAACTCGCGAAATAGCGAGAAAATCTGGCGCGAGGTCTGGGTATCGAGTTCACCGGTAGGTTCGTCGGCCAATAGCAATGTAGGCGAATTGGCCAGGGCTACGGCGATGGCAGTCCGCTGTTGCTCACCGCCAGAGAGTTGGCCCAATTTATGCCCCCGGCGCGTATCCAAGCCGACCCGGGCTAGCAACTCGCGAGCGAATTCTTTGCGGTGGCCGCGCCCGCTCAACAGCATCGGGGTTTCCACGTTTTCCTGAGCGGTCATATAGGGCAGCAAATTGCGAGACACTTGCTGCCAGACAAAGCCCACTTTGTCACGCCGATACTTATCGAGCTGCACATCGTTGAGCTTGAGCAGGTCTTGTCCTTCGACCAGGGCCGTGCCGGCAGATGGGCGATCCAGCCCTCCCAACACGTTCATCAACGTGCTC
>JAYTNY010000317.1:0-5010 GCA_043748055.1 Roseobacter sp. | reverse complement strand
TTGGGCGTGGAAGACCCAACTTACTCAGGTGCGCTCATGGGCTTTAGGCCATATCGCCCGAACTTCGTCAATATCCCAACGGATGAAGATGGCTTGATTGTTGAGGCGTTGGAAGCCAAATTAAAAGCAGGGGAGAAGATTCGCTTTTTGTACATGATGTCGTGCTTCCAAAACCCGATGGGCACAACGCTGGCCCCGGAGCGGCAGACGCGTTTGCTGGAGTTGGCTGAGCAGTATGGCTTGCTTATCATCGAGGATGACCCGTATGGCGAACTGGTGTACGAGGGCGAACGCCCCAAGCCGTTGGCCGCTGTTGATGTAGAGCGCAATGGCGAACTGACGCACGTCATCTATGTCGGCACGTTTAGCAAGACCATCGCGCCAGGGCTGCGCATGGGCTGGATTGCCGCGCCGAAAGAAGTGATTGGCAAGATTGTGTTGGCGAAGCAGGCGATGGATTTGCACTCGCCGCCGTTCAACCAGTACCTAATCCACGAGACCTGCAAAGATGGTTTTCTGGCGCAGCAAATTACACGCATCCGCGAGATAAACCGCGTGCGGCGTGATGCCATGCTGGATGCGCTGGACGAATTTATGCCCGACTGCGCGCACTGGACCAAACCCAAAGGCGGCATGTTTGTGTGGGTGACGCTGCCGGAGTACATGAACGACTACGAGTTGCTAAAAAAAGCGGTGGCGCAAAAGGTGACGTTTGTGCCGGGCAGTTCGTACTACGCCTACCAAGATGTGCACAATGCTATACGCCTCAGCTTTACGCAGCCCACGCCCGAAGAAATAGTGGAGGCGATACGGCGGTTGGGGAATGCGGTGAAAGAAATGGAGCTTGTGCGAGCCTAATAATTCATGTGCCACGCACCTCGAAGGTGCGTGGCACGTGACACCCGTAGCTTCCGCAATTTCATCCAAGCCCTCTCGCAACCTCCGCGATAAACTTTTACCAAGACCCTATCTCAATAGGGACGACATCCCTACAAGGGATGTCGTCCCTGATAACCAATTCGGATAGGCTCTAAGGACTTAGGACTCAGAACTTTCTACTCTTAAAAGGAGCAACTCATGAACATCACCCTCGAACCCATAGAAAACGACACTGTGCGCCCGCTGCCCGCCAAACTGGGCTTTGGCCAGGTGTTTAGCAACCGCATGTTTACCCAAACCTGGAACGCCGAACAAGGCTGGCACGATGCCAAGATCGGCGCTTATGGCCCCATCTCACTAGACCCCGCCACCGCCGTGTTTCACTATGCCCAGGAAATTTTCGAGGGCACAAAGGCCTATCGCCGTGCCGATGGCAACATCAATTTGTTCCGCCCGTGGGAGAACGCTCGCCGCTTTAACCGCAGCGCCGAGCGCATGGCCATGGAGTTGGTGGACGAAGAATCGCACGTCGAGGCCATCGCCCAACTCGTCCAACTGGAACACCAGTGGGTGCCCAGTGGCGAAGGCGAATCACTCTACATTCGTCCCACCATGATTGCGACGGAGCCAGCGCTGGGCGTACACGCCAGCAGCAGCTACTTGCATTACATCATCGTGGGGCCGGTGGGTGCCTACTTCGCCAGCGGCTTTAACCCTGTCGCCGTTTACATTTCCGATGATTACGTGCGCGCCGTGCGTGGCGGCACTGGCGAGGCCAAGTGCGGCGGCAACTATGCAGCCAGCTTGATTGTGGGCGCAGAAGTAGCCAAGAAGGGCTACTCGCAAGTGTTGTGGCTGGATGGCGTGGAGCGTCGCTTTGTGGAAGAAGTGGGCGCGATGAACATCGCCTTCGTCTACGGCAAACACATCGTCACGCCCGAACTCAGCGGCACCATCTTGCACGGTATTACCCGCAACAGCGTGCTGCGGCTTGCACCGGATATTGGCTACACTGTGCAAGAAGCGCGTTTAGATGTGAACGACATCTTGCGCGATATTGAATCGGGCAAGATTACCGAAGTCTTTGGCATGGGCACCGCAGCGGTCATCGCGCCCGTAGGTAAGTTTGGCTACAAGGGCAAAGACTACATCGTCAACAACAACGAACCTGGCCCCATCGCCCAACACCTCTACAAAACGCTGACCGATATCCAATACGGTCGCATCGCCGACCCGTATGGGTGGACGCACACGATTAAGGTGAAATAGCGATTAGCAATCAGCGGTCAGTTATTAGCTGACCGCTAATCGCTAATCGCTGACCGCTATATGTCTGCAAAATACATCTGGATGGACGGCAAGCTGGTGCCGTTTGCCAAAGCCACTGTGCATGTGCAGACGCATGGGCTGCATTTTGGCACCAGCGCGTTCGAGGGCATCCGTGCCTATGCCTCGCCCAGTGGCCCAAAGCTGCTGTTTCTCGATCAACACATCCAGCGCTTGTATGCCAGCGCAAAGATGCTGCGGATGGAGATTCCGTTTGCGCCCGAAGCCTTTGCGAATGCGGTCAAGAGCATCATCAAAAAAAATGGGCACGCCAGTTGTTACATTCGCCCCATCTGCTTTCGGGGCGATGAAAGCATGAGTATGAACCCGCGTCGTAACTCGGTGCGCTGCGCGATTATTACGCAGGAGTTGGGCACATACCTGGGGCAAGAGGCGATTGAGCTGGGGATTGACGCGGGTATCTCGTCGTGGCGGCGCACGGCACCCGGTGTGGGCATGCCCAACGCCAAAATTGGTGGGCAATATGTAAACAGCGTGATGATGGTGATGGAAGCGCAAGATCACGGCTATGTCGAGGCGATTGCGTTGGATGCAGGCGGCCTCATCAGCGAGGGCAGCGGCGAGAATATCTTTGCCGTTCACAACGGGGTGATCTATACGCCACCGATGGCAGGTTCGATCTTACTGGGCATCACCCGCACCGGCGTGCTGCAACTGGCGCAGCACTTGGGCTACGAAGTGCGCGAGCAAGCCTTCACCCGCGAGTTTTTGTATGTGTGCGACGAGGCTTTTTTTACAGGCACCGCTGCCGAGGTGACACCCATTCGCAGCATAGACAAACTTAAAGTGGGAACTGGCTCGCGTGGGCCAATTACGCAGTACATTCAGCAGGCTTTTTTTGATATTGTGCAGAGCAAGGTGGACGATGTGTGGGGTTGGCTGACACCGATAAAGTAAAAACTTGATGTGCCGCAGAGCCGCAAAAAGAAACCAGGTTTTTTCAAAAAACCTGGTTTCTTTTTGCTCTCGATTTGCTCTTGATTGAAGCCCAATGATGAGGATTAAGACCCCTGCCGCTCAATCGCCTTCTTAGCGGTGCCGTTGCCATTGGTGGTGGGTGCGGTTGATTGGGCTTGCGTAAACGTTGGGGTTGGCAAGCTCTTAGGCTGCTCTTTTTTGCCTAGCAAGCCGGGGTTGGCCTTCTTCTGCTTGCCCTTTGTAGGCTGCTGCTCGCCATCTTTGCGCTGCGGATAGTAGTAGCTGTAAGACGAATCTTTGCCGCGCTTAGACACGCGGTTTAGCACCACGCCCATCACATTTGCGCCCACTGCCGAGAGAGCTTCGTAGGACATGCGCGCCATCTTGCGGCGGGTGTGGCCGCTATCCACCACCAGCAACACACCATCCACATGCCCAGCCAACGCGGTGGCATCGGCCACGCTCATCACCGGGGCGGTGTCAAAAATCACAATGTCGCACAGGCCTTGTAGCTGCGCAATCAAATCGGCCATGCGCTTGCTGCCCAGCAACTCGGATGGGTTGGGCGGCAGCGGGCCAGACGACATGACGTTGAGGTTGTCAATAATGTCCTCGCGCATGAACTCACTTAAGTTCGCTTTCTCTTCCAACAGCGCGCCGGTCAGGCCCGTGCTGTTGCTCATCTCAAACACGCGGTGCTGGGTGGGGCGGCGCAGGTCGGCATCCACCAAAATTACTTTCTTGCCGCTTTGGGCTAACACGGCGGCCAAGTTGGCGGCGGTCACGCTCTTGCCTTCCATCGGCTGGGTGCTTGTCACCATCAGCGAGCGAATAGATCGCTCGACCATTTTGAATTGCAGGTTGGTGCGCAGAATGCGATAGGCCTCGGCGGCGCTGGAGAGCGGAAACTTGGAGACGACGAGTTTGTCTGGGTAGTCATCGCCGGTTTCGATGCGGGTAATAATGCCCATGGGCGCGAGGTTGAGCAGCGTACGCACATCGTCTTGGTTTTTAATTGTGTCATCCAGAGATTCGATCAAGAGTGCAGCGGCTGCGGCCACGATGAACCCGATGGCTGCGGCCAGCGCAGTGTTCTCTGGAATGCGGGGGCCAACAGGTGTTGTGGGGACAGTGGGCTTTTCAAGAATCCGGATCGTGTTGGCAACACCCACATTTAGGCTTGCAAGCAGTGTGGCATAGGTGTTTTGCCAGGTTGTAATCTGCTCTTGTAAATTCTTTTGTTTGGTTCGCGCTTCCTGCGTTTGTCGCGCGCTCGTGGATTTTGCAATTTCATCATTCGAGCGCAACAACTCTTCGCGGGCTTGTTTGATATTGCTCAGAATATCTTCAATTTCGGCTTGGGTGTTCTGGCGCTCCAATTCTTTTTGCGCATCTGTTGCAGATGGGCTTTGTGCAATCACCTGGTTTGCAATCTCCTCGGCCAACACTTTTGCGCGCAATGGATCAGTATCTATAACGCCAATTTCGATCAAGGAAGAGGTGCCCACCAAGCGAGCTGTCACCATTCCTTTCAAAACCAATGTGCTCCATTCCAGGTTCAGCTTGCTCAACGTGCGTTGCAATACTTCTTCTCGCACAGCAATGTCGGCATAAGTCTGTGCCAACAAGGTGGTTTGACCACCAAAGTTGGGGTCAACGTTCCTACCTCCAATAATGTCACCCACCATCAACGTCGCCTTCGACTGATATGTCTTCGGCGAGGCCTGTGACACCAGATAGGCGCTGATGCCCGCCACCAGTGTAACGATCAGGATGAGCCACCACCACTTCAGCACGATGCCAAAGTACTGCCTCAGTTCCGCATTGCTCCGTTGTTCCATGTGTGTATCCTTTTCTTATTCGCTA
>JAYTNY010000316.1:0-3641 GCA_043748055.1 Roseobacter sp. | reverse complement strand
GTAAGTTTTCATCACCTGTTCAATCATGCGCTCCTGCGTAAATTCTTGCAGCACCCGCGCCCGCGCCGCTTTGCCCATGCGCTCGCGCAGCGCACTGTCTTGCATCTGGTGGATGGCGCTTGCCAACGCCGCCGGGTTCAGCGGCAGCACAACTAGGCCAGTCTCGTTGTGTTGGTTAATCCAGCTTGTGGCGGTGCCAATCTCGGTGGTAATCACCGGCAGCCCACTCGCCATCGCCTCGATGATGGAGATGCCAAACGACTCGGCGCGCGAATTGGAGGGCGCCGCAAACACATCGGCGGCCTGGTGATACAGCGGCAAGTGTGCGTCGTCTGGCTCACCCGCAAAGATCACTCGGTTTGTAATGCCGAGTTGTTGCGCCAGCGCTTTCAGTTCCACCTCCAGCGGCCCAACCCCCACGATGACGGCAAGCGTGTTATGCGTCTGCGCAATGGCCTTAATCAAATCGTCAAAGCCCTTGTAGTAGCGCAATCGCCCCACACCCACAACGACTAATGGCACCAATGGCGGCTGCGCCCCAAACGGCGCCAGCCATTGCTGGCGCAGGGCCAATGCCTCTGGCGTGCGCGCCTCGGTAAAACGTGACGCATCAATGCCATACGGCACAATGCGGCACTTGTCCAAATGGCCGTTGATCCACGGCGAGCTTTTGGCATACGCCTCGCTGGCGGGGATGATGCGATGTGCCTGCCCGATGACGCAGCGCAACATCGGCCCATAAAATTTCAACAGCGTTTTCTGGCGCACAATGTCGCTGTGCCAGCTCAGCACCGTCTTGCGGCTTTGGCCGAACAGCAAATTGCATAGCTCGCCGATGGGGTAGGGCGCGTGCAAATGCGCAATGTCGGCGGCCACCGTCTCGCGGCGCACAGCATTGTGAAAGTTAAAGCTGATGGGTGCTGATTGAACATTCAAATGGCGTGGCAGCTTGGTGATGCGCACGCCATTGCGCTCCACCAACTCCAACTCTCGTCTCAAACTGTTTACCACCACCCGCACATCATGCCCACGCGCAGCCTGCGCCTCGGCCAGCGTGCGAATCAAGTTCTCGATGCCGCCGAAGACGGGGAAGTAATCTTTGTAGATGTGGACGATCTTCATGCAAGTATGAAGTATGAAGTATGAAGTATGAAGACACTCGGCTTCATACTTCATACTTCATACTTTTTACATCGCGGTAAACCGCGCAAGTTTGTTTTGCTACTTCGGCCCAGCTAAAACGTTTGGCTTGATGGAGGCTGCGTTGGCGCAGGTCTGCACGCAAATCTTGGTTGTTTAGTAGTTGCGAGATGGCATCGGCTATTTGCTGTGGCTTGGCTGGGTCGAACAGCAGTGCCGCATCGCCCACCACCTCTGGCAAAGACGAGGTGTTGGCGCAAGCCACTGCCGCGCCGCAGGCCATCGCCTCCAGCGGCGGCAAGCCAAAGCCCTCGTAAAACGACGGGAACACAAACGCGGTGCAAGCCGAATACAGCGCGGCCAAATCCTCGTTAGAGATGCTGCCCATAAAGCGCACCGACTCGGCGATGCCCAATGCTTGTGCGCGGTCTTGGGCTGCGGTATCGCGTGCATCGTGCAGGCCAGCGACTACCAAAAGGGGTGAATGGGGATTGGTGATCGGTGATTGAGTTATCCCACGATTATTGATGACTGATTCCCATGCCTCTATCAGCCCAATCAAATTCTTGTGGGGCTTGTTGCTGGCCAAAAAGAAAACAAACTGCTCCGGCAAGTTGAACTTGGCGCGGGCCTGGGCGCAGCGGGCGGCGGATTGCGGCTGAAAGACCGCGTCGGCTGCTTCTGGGACGACGACGACCTTGCTGCGCGAGAACACGTAGTGTTTGGCAATATCTTGCGCCGCACTCTGCGAGACGGCGACGATTTTTTGCGAGGCCAAGATTGCCAGCCCATTCATCAAAAAAATGGACAACCGCTTTTGGGCCGAAGGCGTGTAACGCGGGTAGGCCAGCGTAATGGTGTCGTGAATGGTGGTGACTGAGGGCATGCGTGCGCGAACAGGCCGCAGGTAATACGAGAAATGCGCCACATCGCCTTGCACCGGCACCGTCGCCAACGAGCCGCGCACGCGAAAGATCGGCGCACGCCACTCCATCAAGTTCAGGCCCAATGTCTGCAAATCGTAATGCGTGTTTTTGGCCGATGGGTCATGCAGCACGGTCAAACGCTCGCCCTCGCGTAGTTGGGCCGGCAGTTCTCGCAGCAGGTTAAACGCATAGCGCCCAATGCCGGGGAAGTGATCTTGAATGACGCGGGCGTCGAAGACGATGTGCATAACCAACCTTCCAACCTTACTAACTTTCAAACGTTCTTCAGCTCTTCAAACGTCTTGCCGCCAACCGCGCCACCGTCAGCATGCCCTTAAAAATTTCCTGTGTCGAGATTTTAGACACGCCGTATTGCCGATCCTCAAACACGATCGGCACCTCAGCAATACGCGCGCCTTTGGCTTGCATCCAGGTCAACATCTCGGTGAGAAAAGAATAGCCGTTGGAGAAAATTTGATCGAGTGGCACTTGTTGCAACACGCTGATGCGATACAAGCGAAAGCCTGCTGTGCAATCGTGGGCCTTTAACCCCAGCACCGTGCGCGCCACCAAGTTAGAGGCTTTGCTGAGGAAGCGCCGATGAAACGGATACAGCACATCGCCTCCCGGCACATAGCGCGAACCGATGACCAGATCAGCCTCATCAAACGCTGCCAGCATGGCGGGAATATACCGGGGGTGATGCGAGAAGTCGGCGTCCATCGTCAGCGCGGCATCAAAGCCATGTTCGAACGCGTAGCGAAAGCCCGCGATGTAGGCCGTGCCCAGCCCCAGCTTGCCCGCGCGGTGCAGCACATGCACGCGCGCATCTTTGGCGGCCCAATCTGCCGCTAGTTGCCCGGTGTTGTCCGGCGAGTTGTCATCCACTACGCAGATTTCGACAGACGCGGGCAGCTTCAACAACTCTGGCATCATCAACATGATGTTGATGGCTTCGTTGTATGTTGGCAGAACGATTAAGGTACGCATTCGTACGCACTAGCGCAGAGTTTGCCGAGCCGCAGCCAAAATATCCGCTTTGCCCGGCAGCACAAACTGCTCTAGCGTAGGCGAGTAGGGCAGGGGCGCATTTTTTGCGGCCACGCGCACAATGGGCGCATCCAAATAATCCAGCGCATGCTCGGCAATCACCGCTGCAATCTCTGCGCCGGGGCCGCTGCGCTTGTGTGCCTCGTGGGCGATGACGACGCGACCCGTTTTCTTGGCGCTGGCTACCAATGTGTCCACATCCAGTGGCACCAGCGTGCGCAAGTCAATCACCTCGCAGTGAATATTTTCGCGGGCCAATTCTTCTGCAGCAGCCTGCGCATGTTGCACCATGCTGCCTAGCGCGATGATCGTGACATCGCTGCCCTCGCGCAGCACATTGGCCTGACCAAACTCAATCACATAGTCGTCCTCGGGCACTTCGCCGCGCAGGGCATACAGCATTTTGTGCTCAAAAAACAATACCGGGTCTTCGCCGCGTATTGCGCTTTTTAGCAAGCCCTTTGCATCCGCAGGTGTGGCCGGGCACACAATTTTTAGGCCGGGGATGTTCATGAACCAGCTCTC
>JAYTNY010000315.1:0-3301 GCA_043748055.1 Roseobacter sp. | reverse complement strand
ACAAACGTATTTGCCCGCAGCACGCTCACTTCGCCGTTGCGCTCCACCTCCACGCCCACCACGCGTTTGCCGGATGGGTCGGTGAGCAAGCGGCGGGCGAGGGTTTGTGTTTGAAGTTTGATGTTTGGGGCTTGCAACGCAGGCCGCACCAGACACACCTCGGCATCGGCTTTGGCGTGCAGTTTGCAGGGGAAGCCATCGCAGGTCTCGCAGCGAATGCAACGCCCTCCTGAGTCTGTCGAAGGATCGCGTAAATCCAAACCCATTGGCAACGAGAATGGATGAAAGCCCTGCGCCCGCAGGCGCGCCATCACATCGCTGGCATACGGCTCGTGCAGGATGTGCGGGAAGGGGTAGGGCGCGCTGCGCGGCGGCTCGGTGCTGTCCTCGCCCTGTGCGCCATGCACCCAAAACAGTTTTTCGGCTTCGGTGTAATACGGCTCCATTTGCGCGTAGCGCACCGGCCACGCGGGCGATGTGCCCTCTTCAAATTCAATCGCCTCGAAGTCGCGCTCTCGAAAGCGCGGGAAGGCCGCTCCATACATCTTGGTGTTGCCACCCACAAAGTAATACGTGCCGGGGCGAAAAGGCGTGCCGCTGTCCTCGTCGTACCAAGTGTCTTGCGCCTGGTAGCGTTTTTGTTTGATGACGGCCTCGGGTTGCCAGTTCTCCGGCTCGCGCGGCAAGTAATCACCGCGCTCTAGCAGCAACACCTGCATGCCGCTGTTGCGCAAGGCATAGGCCAGCGCGCCACCGCCCGCGCCTGTGCCAATGATGATGAGGTCGTAGATTAAGTTGTCAGTCATGCGTTAAAAGTGGACAAACGAATTCTCCCGAAGGTTGCTCAAAAGAGCCTGGTTCCTACAAGTTCAACCTTCGGGAGCGTGAGTTTGGCTAGGCCCTGAGTCTAAAGTAAAACCTGCGGCTAACCAACGCTTTCTATTTCAGCATTTCGAGTAGACCTTATTGGAGATGAGGATTTTTGACAGGATTTCACAGGATTAAATCCTGTTGAATCCTGTAATCCTGTCTATCTCCGATATTCTCTGGTGTTCATCCCATAGAATTTCGCTCCTCATGCAGTCATTCAAATTAAGACACATCACGTCGCTATGGCTGGTTTTGGGGATGGGGCTTGCGGCGTGCGCAGGCGCAGAGCCGACACCGCAGCCACAACCGGCGCTCACGGTGTTCCCATCCCCCAGCCCCGCCACAACGGCTACGCACACGCCCACCCCGTTGCCCACCAGCACCCTAACCCCCACACCCAGCCCTATATCAGCGCGCCCCGAACTCTTGCTGAGCCAAATGACGTTGGAGCAAAAGGTGGGCCAGGTGATGGCGATTGGTTTTGGCGCCACGGCCTTTATCCCCGAAGTCAAAGCCTTACTCAACGACTTGCACATCGGGGCCATCGTCATCTTCGATGCGAATATTGAATCGCCCCCGCAGTTGGCCCAACTGATTCGGGATGCGCAAGAAGCGACGCAAGCCAACGGCGACCCGGCGTTAATTGTGGCGGTAGACCAG
The DNA here is from genome assembly GCA_043748055.1 of Roseobacter sp. Lineage (GTDB taxonomy): Bacteria > Chloroflexota > Anaerolineae > J036 > Brachytrichaceae > JANMVQ01. The sequence continues at coordinate 1,771 of JAYTNY010000315.1, read as the reverse complement.
GAAGGTGGCCCGGTGGCCCGCCTGCGCGAGAACGTGGGCTTCACCGAGTTCCCCTCGGCGATGGCGATTGCTGCGACAGGCGATGTAAACAATGCGCGGCTGGTGGCCCAGGCGATGGCGGGCGAGATGAAGGCCGTCGGCATCAACATGAACCTGGCTCCGGACATGGATGTGAACAACAACCCGGCCAACCCCATTATTGGCATCCGCTCATTTGGCAGCGACCCGCTAAAAGTAAGCGAATTTGGCGTGGCGGTGATTACGGCCTACCAAAGTGCGGGCATCGCCTGCGTGGCCAAGCACTTTCCGGGGCACGGCGACACCGCAGTGGATTCGCACCTGGGCCTGCCGATGATTCCGTATGACCTGGCGCGGCTGAACGCCATTGAGCTGGTGCCGTTTCGCGCAGCGAAGGACGCGGGCATCGCGGGCATCATGTCGGCCCACATCACTTTCCCCGCCATAGACGACACGCCGGATTTGCCGGGGTCGCTCTCGGCCAAAGTGCAAACTGGCTTGCTGCGCAACGGCTTGCCAGAAAGCTTGCAGTTTGATGGGCTGGCCGTGAGCGACTCGTTGGAGATGGGCGCATTGGAGAGCGCTGGCTTTACTACGCCCAAAGCGGCGGCGCAGGCATTGGCGGCTGGCGCAGATTTACTCACCTTTAACAGCACGCTGGATGTGTACCGCGAGACGCATGCGCTGGTTGTGAGCAAGGTGCAGAGCGGCGAGATTCTGCAAGCGCGATTGGACGCCGCCGTGCGCCGTGTGCTGCGGGCCAAAGAACGCTTTGGGGTGTTTGATGGCGCTCTGGTGGATGTGGCATCTGTTGCGGCCAAAGTGGGCATGAGCGCGACGAAGCAACTGTCAGCGGACATCGCCGCGAAATCCATCACCCTGGTGCGCGATGCCGCCAAGCTGCTGCCGCTAAAGCCCGATGCCAAGCTGGCCGTGATTGAAACGCCCTACGCCGTTGGGCTAAGCGCCGCATTTGGTACGCCCGGCGTAGACGCCGCTCCGAGCGGAGGCGTATTGCAAGTGAGCGAGCAGCCTCAGCCGTTTGAGATTGAGCAAGCATTGAGCTTTGCCGAGGGCAAAACGGTGATTGTGGCAACCTACGACGTTGCCATTAACTCGACGCAGGCCGATCTGGTGAACGCGCTGCTAAAGGCCAACGTGCCGGTGATTGTGATTGCGACGCGTTCGCCCTACGATGCGCTGTATTTGGAAGACGCGCCAACGGTAATTGCGATTTACGGCACGCCGTTGTTTGCGGGGTTAGCGGCAGCGTTGCGCGGGCAGGTGCCCATGCTGGGTGTGTTGCCGGTGGCGCTCTAATCAATCCGATACCCCACGCCGCGCACGGTTTGCAGGCGCTCCGGTTTGGCGGGGTCTTTCTCAATCTTCTCGCGCAGCCAGCGCACATGCACATCCACCGTGCGGGGGTCGCCGTTAAAGTCGTAGCCCCACACTTGGGTGATCAGGTATTCACGGGTGAGTACGGCACCCTTGTTGCGCATCAGCGTGGTCAGCAGTTCAAACTCTTTGTGGCTCAGCTTTACCTCGGCCTGCATCAAGAAGACTCGGCGCGAGACCAAGTCCACCTCAAGTTCGCCGCTTTGCAGCTTGTTGCCGGTGCGCCGAGGTGAGCGCCGCAATGCGGCACGCACCCGCGCCGTAAGTTCTGGCAAACTAAACGGCTTAATCACGTAATCGTCCGCGCCGTTGTCCAGGCCGATTACGCGGTCCACCTCGCTGCCGCGCGCGGTGA
>JAYTNY010000314.1:0-2434 GCA_043748055.1 Roseobacter sp. | reverse complement strand
AATATCTTGGCGGTAGTACTGGCCCATCGAGTTCAAAATCTGCTCCGGGTCGGTCACGCCCTGGTTGGCTACGCCATCCGTCGCGAGCACCACGCGGTTCACCGCGTCGCTTCGGAAGTTATCGTTCAACATCTGGTAGGCCAAATACAAACCCGATTGAGTATTCGTGCCATTCGTGGGTTGCAGGCCGTTAATCGCGTTCAAGATGGCGCGGCGGTTGCGGGCGCTGGTGGGTTGCAGCACCACGCGCGCATCGTTGCTAAAGGCCACCAACGATACTGTGTCATCTGGGCGCAGCTTGTTCACCAGATACGTCAGCGAATCCTTCACCAACTGGATGCGGTTGCCATCGGCCATCGAGCCGGATTCGTCTACCACCAGCACCAGGTTGGCGGGCTTGCGCTGGCTTTCGGGGATGGCGTAGCCCTGCACGCCCACCCGCAACAAGTACGAGCCATCAGTATGAAACGGCGACGGGGCACCATCCACATACACCGCAAACGTGGCATCTTGGGGCGGCAATGGGTAATCCTGCTGGAAGTAGTTGATGTATTCCTCGGCCCGCACGCTCTCGAACGGCGGCAGGCTGCCCTCGGTGATGTAGCGGCGCATGACTGAGTACGACGCGGTGTCCACATCCAACGCAAACGTGGAGAGATGATCGCGGGCGGTGTTGACCCACGGGTTCACGCCATAGTCCTTGTAGGTCTCGTCGACAGGCGTGGGCTGCACCACCACCGATGTTGGCTCAATGGCTGCCCGGTCGCCGGTGATGGGGCGCGGGCCGCTTGCATCTTGGGCGGGTTGTTCGGTAATGGGGCGCGGTGCGGCAGGGGCAGCAGCAGGTGCTTCGGTAGCTTTGGGTGCTTCGGCTGCCGGTGCGCGTCCACTTCGAGATGAGGTGGCACCGCTGGCTTTAGCGGCCTCTTGTTGAGATTGAGCCGGTGCGGCGGGCGCAGCGGCAGGTGCAGCAGGCCGCGCCGCTGGCGCAGCACAAGCAGACATTACTACAGCAATCAAACTTGCGACGAGGGTTAACTTTTTGGTGTTCATTGGTTTTCTCCTATTGGGTTTCTAACTAGTCAGGCTTTACAGGCCTGCGTTTGGTATACGCCTACATTACGCAAACTATACGGCCCCGCCTTGATTTTGTGCTGATGCCGTGTTGACAGCATCAACGAATGACGAGCGGATGAGCGCAAGCTGATTCCGTTTATCCGCTCACCATCCGTTGATAGACTTGTAGCGTGAATTCCCCTGAACAAAACAAGCCCGTGCGCTACAAGCTCCCCAACTTTCGAGACGAAGGCATCCGCCGTTTATTCGCCTACGTCAAGCCGTATCGCAAGCAAGTGATTCTGGCCAGCCTGCTCACGCTCATCAGCAGCGCCGCGTTTTTGGTCTTCCCACTGGTCAGCGGGCAGTTGGTCAATTCGGTCACGGGCATTCGCAGCAGCTTGTCTCCGGCGCAGGTGATTGGCGTTCTAGTGGGCATCTTTTTGGTGCGGGCAGTGGTGGATATTGGCAGCCAGTATCTGCTGGCATATGCGGGCGAATCGGTCATCTTTGATCTGCGGCGCGATGTGTATACACGGCTGCACGCGCTGGGGCTGGACTTCTTCAACACCCGCCGCACCGGTGAACTAACGGCGCGGCTGGCCTCGGACACAGCGGTGGTGCGGGCCACGCTGGTCACCAACCTGGCTGGGTTCGTCAGCCAAATCTTCCAGATGGTCGGCTCAGTCGCGCTCATCATCAGCATCAACTGGCGGCTCACGGCAGTGGTCATCATCGTCTTTCCGTTAGCTACGGTCATCGCCCGGTTGTATTCGCGCTCGCTGCGCCCGCTCAGCACGCGCGTGCAAGACCTCAGCGCCGAGTCCAGCGCCATCAGCGAGGAAGCCATCAGCGGCGTGCGCGTCGTCAAATCGTTCGGGCGCGAGGACTATGAGGTGGGCAAATACTTAACGGCGGGCCGTGATCTTTTTCAGGCATCGCTCAAGTTGGCGCGAGTGCGGGCCTCGTTTGGGCCGTTAATTGGGCTAGTGTTTTTCTTCGCGCTGGTGGGCATCTTGTGGTTTGGGTCGCAAGAGGTGAGCGCGGGCCGGCTGACGGCGGGCGATCTGGTTTCGTTTTTAATCTATGGCGGCACACTGGCGGGCAGCGTGTCGTATGTCGCCAACACGTTCTCGCAGTTCAGCGAGGCAGTGGGGGCCACGCGGCGCTTGTTTGAAATACTGGACACCCAGCCGCAAGTGCAAGATGCGCCCGACGCGTGCGCCATCCCCAAAACCAACGGGCAAATAAATTTTGAGAATGTGGTCTTTGCATATGAGAACAACGAGCCGGTGCTGAACAACGTCTCGTTGGAGATTGCACCTGGCGAGATTCTGGCGCTGGTTGGCCCCAGCGGCGCGGGCAAGAGCACGCTGTT
>JAYTNY010000313.1:0-7161 GCA_043748055.1 Roseobacter sp. | reverse complement strand
GCGAACCCGCCCTCCGGCTGCATCTTTCATCCGCGTTGTAACTACGCCAAAGACCGCTGCAAAACCGACATACCGGATTTGCAAGAGGTTACACCGGGGCATTTTGTCAGTTGCCACTTTGCCAAAGAACTGCAACTCAAAGGAATTGGAGGCTGATCCAGATATGCTCCAAATAGATGCTTCATCACGAATCTCTGCTGTCATCACCTACATTCCCGTCGTAGGTTGGCTGTATGCGTTTTTGCTGCAACGCAACAATGCATTTGTCCGGTTTCATGCGCGCCAATCGTTCGGCCTGTTTCTTTTTTTGCTGGCTATTTTTGTGGGATGGGTGGTCGTGGGGTGGTTAGTAGGCTGGCTACCGTATGGCTTCATTCTCACCACCGCACTCTTTGCGCTGGTTGTGGTCACAGGAGTATTTAGCGTCGTCACCTGGGTTAGCGGCATCTTGAACGCGGCACAGGGCCGCGTGACGTTGCTGCCCATATTTGGCAAGCGGGCTAACAAGCTGCCGTTGTAAAAATACCCCCTGCCCCTTTCAAGGGTTGGGGGGCATGCCAGACTCAATCAGTATTAGCTGATAGATCGCCGCATACTCCGGGCGCACCTGGGCACACACCTCTGGCACGCGCACCACGCGGCGATGAGTGATCTCGAACTTCGGCGCCCATGCACCCAGCGCCACCCGCGCCAGCCAAAACGAGCGCGAATGCGGGCACCAATATTTCGCAGTTCGTAAGGCTATATCTAGTTGGCATTTTCAAGAATTGTGTCCACGACGCTTGAGAGAGGTGCCGTGGCATCGATTAGGATTGCGTTCTCGGGAAGACCCTCATTTGTCTCGTGTTGTAATCGCGCAAAGGATTCCCCTTCACTTGCAGTTCCTCCCCACTCGTTTTCAGGTCGGGCAGCAAGACGCCGGTTCAGCGTATCCAGATTGACCTCAAGAACAAAAACTCCATCGAACAGACTGATGAAGCGGTCAGAATTCCTGGAACCACCGCAAAAGAATGTTGCCGCGTGATTTTTATCGGCCACCAAAGCTCTGACCTTCTCAACATCCCACATCCAAGTACGATGCTCGTCAGCGCGACCATACACAGGCTCCCCGGTTTTTAGATCGCCCCAATAGGCCAACTCCCTATCGCCGTGGATGGCATGGTGGCCGCGCCTTTGCAACTCATCGCAGACCGTAGTTTTGCCGGCGCAGGAAACGCCGTCTATTAAGTAGTTCTTGACACCCATGTTTTGTTTCCAATCAGAAAGTTGATGATGCCTATTTTGGGCAGCCGAGGCGCACCCGATTTGAAATCGGGTGCTGGACATAGCTAAGTCCTGACGGACTTACTTCGCTCAAACTAAAACGGATTTGTGATGCGCACGATAATCTCCGCATGTCCTGGCAAACCATCCTCCCGAATCTCCTCGTCTGGAAAGACAGTTGTAACGTCTACGCCTTAATCGGCCCGCAAGGCGCTCTCATCATCAACGCAGGCACCGGCCAGTGGCTCGACCACATCGGCGAGTTGCCTGCGCCGCCGGTTGCGCTGGCCTGCACCCACTTCTTCCGCGACCACAGCGCCGGGGCTGCCCGCGCTTCGCGCATGGGCATCCCAGTGTATGTGCCGGAGTACGAGCGTGAGATTTTCGCCGCCCCCGCCCAGCACTTTCGCCAGCGCGACACCTACATTATTTATGACAACTATTGGGATTTGTTTGCGCCGATAGAACCGACGCAGCTTGCAGGCGTGCTGCGCGATTACGAGCGCGTGACGCTGGCGGGCATGGACTGCGAAGTGGTGCCGTTGCCCGGCGTTACCCTCTCACAAATTGGCCTGAGTGTGAACCTGAACGGCCAGCGCGTCGTCTTCTGTGCGGAGGCCATTCACTCGCATGGGCGCATGGCCCGCATCGCCCCACTGCAATACAACTACAACGATCTGCGCGGCGCAATCAACGCGTGGTACTCCGCCCGCGACCTGCGGCGCATGCAGCCAGATGCCTTGCTGCCCAGCCTCGGCCCACCCCTGCTGGCACAGTGCGATGAGGCGTTGGCCGCCTTGCAAACATCATTGGCGGCATTGTGCGATGGCCGTTATGAGGCCCAGTTTATTGCCAAAGCGGATGAATCCCTGCTGGAGCAAATCTCCCCGCACGTCTGGCGCACCACGCAAACCTCCAGCATCAACACCTTTCTCATCAGCCAAAGCGGCAAGGCGCTGGTGCTGGATTATGGCTACCACGAGGTGCGCGGCGTGTTGGGTGCGGATTACAGCAAGCCCTATCGCCGGCGTGCGTTGTTGCACAGCCTGGACGAACTGAAAGCCAAGACCGGCGTCGGCAAAATTGATGTGGTGCTGATCAGCCATTTTCACGATGACCATGTGTGCGGCGTGCCGCTGTTGCAACGGCTGCACGGCACACAGTGCTGGGCCAGCGAGGTCTTTGCCGATTTGTTGGCCCAGCCCGAAGCACACTGCTTCCCCTGCAATTGGCCGCAACCCATCCGCGTAGATAAGCGGCTGGCCCTGAGTGAAACCGTGCAGTGGGAGGAGTTCACCTTTCACTTTGCGCCGATGACCGGCCACACCCGCTTCGCGCACTTGATCGGCTTCGAGGCTGATGGCATACGCTACGCCCACACCGGCGACCAATACTTCTTTAGCGATCCCAACGGCGAATGGACAGCGGACACCAAAAACTTTGCGGGCAAGCGCATGTTCCAGAACCATGTTTATCGCAATGGCGCATTGCTGGATGGCTATGCCCAAAGCGCAAGCTGGCTGCGCGCATGGCGACCGGAGATTGTGCTCACCGGTCATCAAAGCCCGTTCTACCCCGACGACGCGTTCTTCGCGCTGACGGATTCTTGGGCGCACGAATACGCCGAGTTACACCAGCGCGCTATGCCACTGGGCGAGGACGAGACGCACTTCAACCTAGACAGTTGGGGTGGCTGGATTTGGCCGTATCGCACACACCTCGCTACGCCCGGCCCAGCCACCGTGACCGTGACAGTGCGCACCCCCTACCCACGCCGCGCCACATTGGCGGTGCGTCTGGTGGGGCCGCAAGGCTGGCAGGGCACATTTGCCACGGTGCAAGCCGAGGCGCGGGCCGAGGTGACATGCGAATTGCAGATTACGCCGAGCAGCACATGCCAAAGCCAGCCCTTTGCGGTTGAGTTAATTGCAGATGGGCAAATGTTTGGGCAGGTGGCGGAAGCGTTGATGACGGTTGCATAGCCGTGTAGGTGCCAGGCACTTTCTTAAGTGCCTGGCACCTGAGTCGCGTACTGATGCAGTTCATATAATCCCGTTGGCATGTTGATGTTTCGTCAGAGATGGTTTGCGCCCGCCTGTGTTGTATTTGCCCTAAGCCTCGTCGCCCTCATCGGCTTCTTCGCCGTTGCTCACCTAGAAGAGAACGATGCCTTTTGCGCCTCGTGCCATTCGGAGCCGGAGGCCACGTATTACCAGCGCACCCAAGTTAAAACGCCGGTTGATCTGGCCTCGGTTCATGCATTGCTCGCTCAACAAAAATCGCAACAGGCCAACACGCGCTGCATCGATTGCCATGCTGGCCCTGGCGTTTCGGGGCGGCTGAGCGCGATGACGTTGGGTGCGCACGATGCCCTCAAGTGGTTCGCTGGCACAGCGGCCCAGCCTGCGGTGACGACACAACCTCTCAGCGACGCGAACTGCCTGAAGTGCCATGCCGACACACCCACTGCGCAAAACTTTGACCGGCACTTTCATCGCACGTTGGTGCGCTGGCAACAAGCGGATGCGAACGCGGGGCGCTGCATTACTTGCCACACCGCGCACACCACAGACGGCAACATTGCCATCGGCTTTTTGCAACAGCAACGCATGTTGGTGCAATGCCAGCAATGCCATGTGGCGCTGGGGGTGAGGCAGTGATGAGATATCGTTTATTGAAGATGCGCAAAACCGCGCCCGTTGGCTGGCCGAGTGGGCCAAGATTTTTGTGGGCTAACGTAAACTAACTGGTATGGCAGGCCGTGCGGAATTTCGACAGAACCTCATCAACACCTTTAGCAGCGAAGAGTTGCAAGTGCTGTGCAATGATTTGGGTGTAGACCCTGATCTGATCCCGGACAAAAACGCGGGCAAGAATGTTTGGGCCGATCAGATTATTACTTACTTTGAGCGGCGCAAAAGCATGCCAATCTTGCTGCAAAAGCTGCGCACCGAACGCCGCGATCTTGTTTGGGAATACACACCCACACCCTTCCTGAACGATTTCACCCCGCGCTGGCCCGTGCTGGCGGGGGTGGGTGTGGCAGTGGCGCTGGGTGTGGTGGCTCTGGTGATTGCGACGAGCAGACCCACGCCACAGCCCACAACGCCCACACCAACGGCTGTTGCCACCGCCACAGCACCGCCAACCCCCACGAGTGCGCCAGTCAAAATGCCAGAGGATCGGTTCAATATCATCGTGGCGCAATTTGGGCAGGTTGGGCCAGATGGCGTGGTGAGCGTCACCCACAACACAAAACGCCTCAGCGAAAATGTGGCGACAACGCTGAAGAATGAAATGGATGGGTTGGGGTTGCCTGCGCCGTTGTTGCCAGAGATATGGCACAGCCAGAAGTACCCCACAGAAATAGGTATACCCATTGGCGCGATGCAAGGCGATACCCCTGCCAAACGCCGCGAGGCTGCGCAGCAATTGGCCGAGCAGACCGGCGCGGGCGTCATCATTTACGGCAACCTCGAACTCAATCAATCGCCCGCCACATTTACCCCAGAGTTCTATGTGGCCCCGCTGGCGAACGAAGCCGAGGAGTTAATTGGCCGTCATCAGCTCGGCGCACCGGTGCCGGTGCCCTCACCAGAAAACCTGCTGACCGACCTGAACACCAATGCTGAGTTGAAACGACGACAAGACGCGCTGGCACAGTTTACGGTGGGGTTGATCTACGATTACGCGGGCAGCCACAGCAGCGCCCTGGAATTTTTTAAGAAGGCGCTGGCGAATTTGCGCAAAGGCAGCGACCGCGCAGGCGAGGAAGTGGCACATTACTTCATCGGGCGGGAACACCTGTATCTGTATTCGGCCCCGGGCGATCATCCCATTGCCGAGTTGGAGCAAGCCGAGCAGGCCTTCAGCACCACCCTGGGCATTAACTCGGCGTATGCGCGCGGACACATTGGCATGGGCAGCGCGCACTTGGCGCGGGCGCAATATTTACCGTGGGACGATGCGGCGCTGTTGCTCGTTAAAGCCGAGTTGATTGCCAAAGCCATCGCATCGTATACCCGCGCCAAAAGCCTGGCCGATACCCGGCTGGAACCCTTCTTGCAGAACAAGGCCGTGGTAAGCCTGGGCATTGCCTACTATTTGCAAGGCGAGGTGTTGTGGCGGCTGGGCAAACCCGACGAGGCGCGCACGGCGTATACCCAAGCGACGATTAACCTCATCACTACCGTGCCGAATATGCGCGGGCAATACCGTTTATTGGCACAAGCGTATTTGGCCGCAGGCAATGCCTACTCGCGGCTAGGCGATTTGGACAGTGCGGCTGCCAATTTGGCCCAGGCCAAAGAACACAATGACGATGCCGTGAACACCTATGAGTTGTGTGCGGATCAACGACAATTTTCTACGCAAGACATGACGTTGCGCGACATAGCCAGCAAGTGCGATGAGTATTTGAAGAGCTTGAAGAAGAGGATGGCGCAGCCTGTGCCAGCCGCAGGCACACCCGCTGCCATTGCGACGCTGGAAATTAGGCGCAGCCCGTGATGCAAAACCACGCTCAGTAAACGGCTGCGGCGTAGGATGTAAAGCAGCGAAGTAAGAGGATCGTTTATGTGCAATCAATTACCGCGTTCGCCACGTCCATCGGCTCGTTTTATGGTTTGGCTGGGGTTCACCGGCCTGGGGTTGATGGGGTGTGCTGCGGGCGAAGAACCTGGAATCGCCACGCCGATTGTCATCACCGCGACGGCAGGGCCAACGGCCACCGAGCGCGTGGTGGTAGTGACGGCTACCCCTGAACCAGCCACACCCATAGTTTTGCCGGTTGTGCCCACGCTTACCCCCAACACAAACGCACAAGAACCCACGCCACCGCAGCCCGCCATCAGCACGGCCGCGCCTGTGCCGGTTGATACGCGAGAGGTCAGCCCTCCTGCAACTCAGGCACCGACGCCCAAGCCAATCGAGACGCGAGAAGTGGTGGTCGTTCCAATCATTCGTTTACCAGAGCTGGAAGTCTTTGTGGTGGATGGCAACAACGCCCAGGTCATCGTTAAGGGGTCGCTGGTGGCAGAAGAGTTTATGACCTTTGGGGCAGATGCTTGCTCGCCCGATTGTGCGACCGACAAAACCAAAACGGGCTTTACCCAGGTGGATTTTCGCTTCTTCAAAGGCACCGACCTGGATAGCGATCCGGTGTATGAGCATCGTGAAACGCGGGTGACTTACTGCGCCTTTGGCGGCGATGAAGAATGCAACGTGTGGAACTTTGCCAAAAACAAAAACCGCTGGCCCAACGGCGTCGCCATCGAAGACGGCGACTATGTGTTGCAAGTGCGCGCATTGGGCAACGATCAAAACAACGCCTTCTGGCAAGGTGCCACGCGCTTCAAGATCAACCAGGTAGGAACAGTTGCACCTGTCACCCCGCAACGTGTAACCGTGCAAGACAACAGCGATGCGATTGAGGCCAGCATTACGTATTTGCCATCGGTTCGTTTGAACACCCCCTTCTTTATTCGTGTGGCGGCCAAATCCAAAGGCGCGCAAAACGATGGCGATGGCATCGCCTCGGTGGATATCGAGATCGTTGACGCCAACGGCAACCGTGTTCATCAGCGCACCGAACGGACGGCGGGCTACTGCTCGTTTGGTGGCGGCGAGCCTGACTGCACGGCCTGGACTTTCGACAAAAATAAGTTCAAGTGGCCGAATGGCACCGGGTTGTCCGATGGCTTGCAGGCATACGCCGCACGGGTGCAAGTGACTGCTGAAAATGGTCAAGTGGCGCAAGGGGAAGTCACCTTCCAGATTGCAGGGCCATAGTGAGGCCTACTGATTACCTTAGGTTTTCACCACAAAGACACAAAGAACGCAAAGAAACCCTTTGTGATCTTCGTGTCTTCGTGGTTCAAATCCGAAAACCTGAGGTAA